>WTJV01000024.1 GCA_011524725.1 Amoebophilaceae bacterium
CACACCTGCGGTGTGCGAGTTTGGCTCGTCTGCGCCTAAGAGCAAGCCAAGGTAGCCCGGTTCCCTCAGCGGTGACTCTTTTCGGTTCCTTTTTGTGTGGTAGACAAAAAGGAACGCCTGCCCGGCGAGGGCAAACTACGTAGGCCTCGCTGAGTATTAAGTTTAGAAATGAGTTGTTAAGACTCAACTACGTAGTTGTCCCTTAAGGAAGGGGTATTTCAGATGAGACTGACGTACCCTCTACATTACAGATGCACCACTATTTCAAATAGCAGCTCCTGAACCTACCTTTGCACTGTAGCAAGTTGATTAATTCTAAAAAAATGCATTTTGAGGTACAGCACTTAGACCCTGGCTCCCAAGCCAGAGCCGGACGCATTACTACTCATCGAGGGCATATTCACACCCCTATTTTTATGCCTGTAGGTACAGCAGGCACGGTCAAGGCTGTCCCTCAAAAAGTACTCCAAGAAGACGTACAAGCAGAGATAATTCTAGGCAATACTTATCATCTCTATCTCAGGCCGGGAGTAGAAATATTAGAGGCAGCCGGTGGACTGCATCAGTTTATGGGTTGGCACAAGCCTATCCTGACCGATAGCGGTGGCTACCAAGTGTACTCGCTGGCACAAAAAAGAAAGCTCACTGAAGAGGGCGTTACCTTCAGATCACACATCAATGGCTCTCAACATACCTTTACGCCAGAAGGTGCCATCGATATACAGCGCAGTATCGGCGCCGATATCATCATGGCCCTGGATGAGTGTACTCCATACCCTTGTCCTTACGCCTACGCCAAGAGCTCTATGGAGCTAACACACCGGTGGCTTAAGCGAGGGGTTGATCATTTCGATGCTACCAAGACTCAGCATAATGCCTATCAAACGCTTTTTCCTATCGTTCAGGGGAGTATCTACAAAGACCTTAGAGAGCAATCGGCCGATGCCATTGCGGCCACAGACCGGCCAGGTAATGCTATCGGTGGTGTTTGTCACCCCAATGGCATGCTATACGAGGTAACAACATGGGTATGTGCTATCTTGCCTACAGATAAGCCCCGTTACTTGATGGGGGTAGGGACTCCCCAAGATTTGCTAGAATGCATTGGCATCGGGGTAGACATGTTTGACTGTGTAATGCCTACCCGGAACGGTCGAAATGGCAGGCTCTTTACTACCCAAGGCATCGTCAATATTAAGAATAGAAAATGGAAAACAGACTTCAGCCCTCTTGACAAAAACTTGGGAGGACATGTAAGCACCTACTACACGAAGGCTTACCTTAACCATCTGTTCCATGCCAAAGAGCTACTAGGTGCTCAACTAGCGAGTACTCACAATCTGACTTTCTATCTATGGCTTACTCAACAAGCAAGGCTACATATCGTAGCAGGGACTTTTAGGGATTGGAAAAACAAGGTCCTCAAAGTACTCATGCAGAAAATATAAAGATTGCCATGAAACTACTAGATCGCTATATACTGAAGAAATTTATATACTCCTTTCTATGCATTCTGTTGATGCTTACCATAATCATCTCATTGATTGACAGTACTGAAAAGAATGAGCAGTTTATGAAATATAAGCTGGACTATAGGGAAATCGTCGCATACTACTGCTATGGCTACATGCCTTTTATTATCAATTTCATCACGCCTATCAGTGTATTTATCGCGACTGTGTTCGTAACGTCTAGGCTTGCACAACGCACCGAAATCGTAGCTATGATGAGTAGCGGGGTTAACTTTCTGCGCTTCTTGGCTCCTTACTTGGCAGGGGCCGTGGTGATTACGCTCTGTAGTTTTGTACTGACAGGTTGGGTCCTTGCAAAAGCAAACATCAGGCGGGTTAACTTTGATATGGAATACATGGATAGGATTTTTGACAATCGGCCACAGCATCTCCACATGAGAGTAGCCCCAGAGCGCTATTTCTATGTAGAACATTATAGGTCCCTTAGCCATTCGGGTACTAACGCGACGATAGAGACCGTGAAAGACAATCAGCTCCTAGAGAAGCTGTCGGCAAAGAAGATAATATGGCTACAAGAAGAAGGGAAATGGCAGCTCCAAGATTGGATACTCAGAAAAATAGTGGGACTAGAAGAGAAGATTCAATCGGGCGATACTTTAGATATAACTTTAGATATTTATCCCAGCGACCTCGACATCAACCCTAAGATGCACGAGACACTGACCTTACCTGAACTGAATGCCCAAATTGAAGCACTAAAAAGTAAGGGAGCAGACAACGTACACATTTTCCTGGTAGAAAAGTATACGCGCTATATGTCGCCTCTTGCTGCTATCATTCTCACGGCTATGGGAGTCGTAGTTTCAGCACGTAAGACAAGGAGAGGGGTGGGCTTTCAGATCGCCGTGGGATTCATTCTTGCCTTTATCTATATCGCCCTCTTATTGTTCTCAAAAGGAGTGGCAGAAGCCAAGGGAACACATCTCCTGTTAACAGTATGGGTGCCTAACATCGTCTTCTCCGTACTGGGGGTGGTGCTGTACAAGCTTCTGCCCAGGTAAGACAGTGCACACCCATACTATATACATACGCCCCCGAATATGAAAGTGAGCAACTGGAAGAATATTATAGTCATGGTATTGATGACTACAGCAAGCGCACAACTCTGGGGTCAACCGCTTGCACCTACAAAATGGCACCGCATACGCACTCCTTATGTTGATGTCATCTTTAGGGGCAACATTGAGCGAGAAGCACAGCGGCTAGCCAACAGGCTAGAATACGTATATGAACCAGTCATTCAATCATTAGGTACGAGACCTTCCAGAGTTGCGCTGATCATCAGAAACCAAGAAGTTTGCTCCAATGGTTTTGTAGCACTAGGGCCCCATAGAGTAGAGCTAGATACCTTCCCCTCCCAAGATTACAACTTTATCGGTACCAACGACTGGCTCAGCTTACTTACCGTGCACGAGTTTAGGCATGTTGCACAGTATGCCCACCTAAAACAAAACTTCAATGTATGGGCCTATCGGCTAGGGGGAGACCCTTGTTTGGGAGCGATGATCTTCCTGAATGTGCCTGTGTGGTTCTTGGAAGGCGATACCACAAGCATGGAGACTGCCTTGACTCAAGGTGGGCGAGGGCGTATCCCCTACTTTTCACTCCGCTACAGAGTCAATTTGCTAACACGAAATCCGTTTAGTTATGCTAAGCTCGTCTTCGGTTCTTTCAAAGACGAGGTACCTAACTGTTACGCATTAGGCTATCACTTGATAACATACCTTAGAAGAAAGTATGGTCCTGAGGTAGTAGCAGATATTCTGCAAAGGACTACACTGCCTCGCCTATTCACAACGGCTGTTAGGCAGACCACACGTAACACACTACTGCAGATTTGTGCAGATGCTAACCGAGCGTTAAAAGCACATTGGGAGCAACAGCTACAAGACCTGAAACTTACCCAAGCAACTGGGCTCAACAGAAGAACGCATACGGACTATATCGATTATGCTTATCCACAGCTGGACAAGGAAGGAAATACTATCGTACTTAAGTCGGGTATAGGGACGGTAGCGCAGTTTGTAAAGCTGGATGGCAAACAACGAGAACGGCACCTGCTTACCCCAGGTAATATCATCAAAAACACTAGCTTCTCCATAGCACAGAATAAAATGATGTGGGTAGAGACAATTCCGCACTCTAGATGGGAAAAATGCTCTTATGGGGTCATAAAATATTACGATATCCAAACCAAACGACTCAAGACACTCAGGCACAAAGGTAGGTATGGCTCAGCGGCTTTATCTCCTGACGCTACCCAAATCGTTGCCTTTGAAAGTGATGAAGCCTATAACCATCAGCTGGTGATACTAGATGCAGAGACCGGCCAGGTAGTGAAACGCCTACCTAACCCTGATAATCACTTCTACCTAACTCCTCAATGGTCAGAGGACGGACGTCAAGTCTTGGTAGTCAAGAACGTACAACAGAAAGTAACGCTGTCACTCATCGACATCAGAACTGGAGAAGCACAAGATCTATTGCCGTATTCAACAGAGCCTATAGGATGCCCTACCATGAAAGGAAAATATGTACTGTACAATAGTGCCTACAGTGGTATCGACAATATTTATGCGATAGACACTACCACACGCCAACGGTATCAAGTCACGTCCAGAACATACGGAGCTTACAACCCCATCGTTTCAGCCGATGATAGCTGGCTCATCTTCAATGATTTTACTAGAGATGGGATGGACGTAGTGAAGACGCCTTTCAATCCTAAGCAGTGGACTCTTTTAGAAGAAGTGGAAAATAGATCCCTACATTACTACGCACCACTCGTAACGCAGGAGGGTAGTCGTGATGTGCTGGCACACCTTCCTAATAACACATACCCCATTCAACGCTACCCCCTATGGAGAGCTTGGCCCAAGGTACATGGCTGGTTAACGATAAAAGGTGCACCAATTAATGCCAGAAACCCTAAAAGACCTTCAGAACTACTGCAGCAATTGCAGCTCAACATCCTAAAAGCAAGTAATTTGCTAGGCACAACAGCACTAGACGTCGACTATCTACACAATTTCAAAGAAAATAAGGGACAACCCTCTGTAAAAATAAGCTACCAAGGCTGGTATCCTGTCTTCAGCCTGGAGGGAAACATAACAAAGGACTACAAAAGTAGCGACAATAGTTATGACCCATACTTGGGTCTAACACTGGGACTACCCTGGCAGTTTATGCAGGGACAGTACACCCACGTTCTTTCTCTAAAGGCGATCGGTGCCCTAGAAAAAGAGGGAATGTTTACATTTTATCGTCAGACATATAAGAGCTTCTTCAGCAGAAGTTCTAAAAAAAGTGATAGAGATATTTACCATCCATGGAGACAAGAACTGGAGATACTATACCGCCACACACCGCTACGGGGGAACTATCAAGATCAGTACTTGGGCGCTTACGGAGAACTTTCTTTTCCTGGTCTGAGAAAGCATCATTCATTGCGTTTAAGAGCAGTCTACGGGCGTCAACACAAGATGACTACTCGCCCAGGTTATTATAGGGCTTATGCAAAAGGGAAAAGGCGTACGATGATCTTCAACTATGACTTTCCCATTTTCTATCCCGACTGGGACATGGGCTATTTGCTTTACGTGAAGCGATTGCGAGCGAATATCTTCTACAGCTGGACTGACAACGTCTACCCAAACAAGGATACAACACGATATGCAAACAACGTAAGCTTAGATTTATTGGCAGACCTACACCCCACCATACTATTCAACATACCGTTACTAAGCGTAGGCATAAAATACCTCTACTCGCTAGAACAGCGGAGTCACATGCTCACAGGTGTTTTCTATTTGACTCTTGGGCCGTCTTCCACAAAGGCAGCAGAGGCGTTCTGATGATTCCTTATTTTCATTTCCCACATTATTCTCTACTTTTAGCTCCCAAGGAAAATATACTATGGCAGAAGTAATAAAAATGCCTAAAATGAGTGACACCATGGAAGAGGGGGTCATTGCTGCTTGGCTAAAGCGAGAAGGAGATACCGTAAAAGCAGGAGACATACTAGCAGAGGTAGAAACAGACAAGGCTACCATGGAACTGGAAGCTTACGAAGAGGGTACGCTACTTCATATTGGTGCGAAAGAAAAAGAAGCAGTACCCATCGATGCTGTTATTGCCGTCATCGGCGAACCCGGCGAGGATATAAGCGCACTGCTGCAAGAAGTCCAGAAGTCTCCCCAACAACCCAAAGAGCAGTTTACAGCAGCTGATCCTGCAGCATCTACCGATGCCAATGTATCCACCTCAGAACCTATACAAGCTATCCCCGCCCCCAACATACTCGCTTCACCATTAGCAAAAAAGATGGCTAAGGAGCAAGGTTACGAACTCACTGACATCCAAGGCACCGGAGAAGGGGGACGCATTATCAAACGCGATATAGAAAAAATAGCGATCAGCAAACCGCCAGAGCATGTACCGCCCAATGTAGTCATACCACCTAATGTGGGCGAAGAACGTTACGAAGACGTAGCTATCTCCACCATGCGCAAGACCATTGCCAAGCGCCTATCAGCTAGTAAATCAAATGCCCCACACTTTTACTTGACTATCAGTATAGCGATGGACCAAGTCGTAGCTGCACGCCCTAGCATCAATGAATATGCTCCTGTAAAAGTGTCTTTCAACGATATTATCATCAAAGCAGCTTCCATGGCTATCCGGCAACATCCAGCAGTCAATACCGCATGGATGCAAGACAAGATTCGCTATAACCAGCACATCCATATGGGAGTAGCAGTAGCCCTGGAGGCTGGGCTGGTCGTACCTGTTATACGCTTTGCTGACAATAAGTCGCTAGCGACTATTGCTGCGGAAACAAAAATGCTACGTCAAAAAGCCCTGGAGCAGCGATTTAGTCCCCAAGACTTGGAAGGAAATACCTTCACGATCTCCAATCTGGGCATGTTGGGGGTAGAGTCTTTTACCGCCATTGTGAACCCCCCGGCAGCCTGTATCTTGGCAGTAGGAGAAGTAAAGCAAGTGCCTATCGTAAAAGATGGAATTGTGATACCGGGGCACGTCATGAAAGCAACCCTCTCTTGTGACCATAGAGTAGTAGACGGGGCTGTAGGGGCTGTCTTTTTACATACTTTTAAACAGTTATTAGAAGATCCAAGGAAGATGCTGGTGCACTAAGCACGGTATCAACAACACATCCCTCACCGACTTAAAATGGTTCCAGTAAAATCAACAACCGTGGTTGCGATCATGCACAATGACGAAGTAGCCATTGGCGCAGACGGTCAGGCAACATTAGGTAATACCGTTGCCAAAAGTAATGTCAGAAAGCTGAGAAAGCTCTTAGACGGCAAGATTATCACTGGTTTTGCAGGGTCTACAGCAGATTCTTTTACCCTGTTAGAACGCTTCGACGAAAAACTGCAGAGCTACGCAGGCAACATGAAACGCGCTGCTATCGAACTCGCCAAAGACTGGCGTATGGATCGTTACCTGAGGAGGTTAGAGGCAATGCTGGTCGTAGCCAACAAGGAAGAACTACTCATCATCTCGGGCACAGGCGATGTCATAGAGCCCGATCATCAGATCGCTGCTATAGGATCTGGGAGTATGTATGCACAATCAGCCGCTACAGCACTGAAGAAGCATGCTGCGCACTTAAGTGCCGAAGAAATGGTGCGAGAAAGCCTGACGGTGGCAGCAGATATCTGTATCTATACCAATCATAATTTCATTATTGAGAAGTTGACATGAGGCTGTATACAAGTAGATATGGGTGCCTTGAGTACCTTTGAGTATATGTTTCACCACCCGCGCCTGTTGCATATTTGTGGTAACAATACATAGTGTTGTGCTCCTTGACGGGTTCGGCGACTGCTCCATGAGGGTCTTACAAGATTAACGGGTTGTCCCTTAAGAAAGGGAAATTTCATCAACGATAACGTGTGCAGTAAGATTTTTACCCGAATTTTATCCAAAAAGACTAGCAAAA
>WTJV01000009.1 GCA_011524725.1 Amoebophilaceae bacterium
CGCGGTGAATACGTTCCCGGACCTTGTACACACCGCCCGTCAAGCCATGGGAGTTGGTAGGACTTGAAGGCAGTGGCCGTCAAAGGAGCTGTTTAGGGTTAGACTAGCGACTAGGGCTAAGTCGTAACAAGGTAGCCGTACCGGAAGGTGTGGCTGGAATACCTCTTTTCTAGAGTAACATGCCCTCTCCACTTACCACTACATCTTTTTTATTCACTGTTTCTGTTCAGCAAACACCCTAGTATCCTAAATAGCTTACACCATCAGAGCAGTACGTCGCACTACCCCTGGTTCATACTATACCCTTGTTGTGAGCCTCCAATCACTTTTACAGAAAAATAAAGCTTTTTTTGTGCTTCATGCTCTACTCCTTGTCTCAGGAGTATACCCGCTGGTCATATTTGATAAAGTGACATTCTTCCTGCAACTTAATCACCTTCACCATCCTTTCCTCGATCATTTTTTTTATTACATCACCTTTCTCGGTAGTAGTTTTACGTATACCTTGTTTATGGTCATACTTGTGGGTATGCGATTCGATAATAGGGTTTTGCTAACAGGTACTTGTGGCTTTGTAGTCACGTCTGCTATTGTTCAGGGCATGAAGCGCGTCCTTTTTTCTGGCCAGCTGCGGCCCATGGCCTTGATCCCCGCAAATGTGCCTGTGCACCTGGTGGAAGGTATGATGCCTAATACTCATTTTAGCTTTCCTTCGGGGCATGCTGCTACTATTTTTGCTGCGATTTGCCTAATCCATTTCTTGGTTGCCAAGAAGCCTTTATGGCTTAGCCTTATGCTATTAATTTTAGCTTGTACTGTAGCTTACTCTAGAATCTACCTTTGCCAGCATTTCTATAGAGACATTTATGTGGGAGGCTTGATAGGTACTTGCACCATGGCCTTAGTCTACGGAATACTGAAAAATTGGCCAGGCCCTTCCTGGTTGGACCAAAGGTTTCTAGCTCGCCTTGCTGTATTGTGGAGGGTCAATAATAGGTAAGCTTTCGCTACGATTGCTAAAATACCGGTCTCTAAGCTATCTAAACTCAGCCCCATAGAGGCATCTTTCTTACTACAATCTCCACCAAGGCGACAATTTCTTCTTCAGAACCAAAGTACAGATATAATAGAATCAATCGAATATTATATGCATTTTCGTATTATAATGTGTATTATTGCCCATATATAACTGCATGCTCAGTCACTTTTCATACTTTCTACTATGGACATAAGCAGGACACCCCACAACGACTTCTTTTATCAAGTGATGAGCCGCAAAGAGAAGGCACTTACTTTTTTTAGGCGTTACCTTCCTGAGAAGCTACTCTCCGCAATTGATTTAGCTACGATTTCTTTGGCTGAGAGCAAGCACGTGAGTGATACAGGCGTAAGTCTCTACAATGATGTACTCTATCGATGTGAATTCAAAGGAGAACAGCCTGGCTACTTGTTTGCTATGTGTGAGCATCAATCTACGCCAGAAGCCCAGATGCCTCTAAGACTCCTCAAGTACAACATCGCCACCATAGAAAAACACCAAAAACAAGGCGGAGAGAAATTTCCTGTCATTGTCAACATCGTCCTCTACCATGGCAGTAAGCCTTGGAACTACTCAACGGCTTTTTCGGACTATTATACCAACCCGTCCCTGGGAAAAGAATTCTTGGATATGGCCCCCTTTACCTTGATTAATATCCCCAAGCTTCCGGAGGCGGTCATCCGCCAAGATAAAGAACTAGGTTTTTGTTTTGAGGCGTTCCGATGCACCAGTTATGCAGATCCTTACGAATCTTTCCAAGAGGCCGTACTGGATCCCACATTTAAGGCCTCCTTAGATACATTGCCAAGAGCAATTAAAAACTTAGTGGGGACCTATTTAGGCAAGTATATCGATCAGTCCAAGCATAGTTTGGAAGATTTAGCTAACTTGCTTAGCGTAAGTTCACAAGAAAAGGAAGAAATTATGACTACTATCGCCCAATCCATCGGAAAAGAGTATATGCAGCAGGGCATGCGACAAGCAAAGCTGCGCATAGCCAGAAATATGCTGTTTAAGCTCCACTTAGATGTTCAGGCAGTTAAAGAAGCCACAGGGCTGAGTGTGGAAGAGCTCATAAAGTTGCAGCAAGAAGCGCGCTATTAACCGCCCTTGTGTACTTTTTTCCCCTGTTGCTTACTAAGACTTTTTACTAGCTAGTCTGGATACACTAAGTTACCCATATCATTTTCATATTGAGTTGGATGGCTTTTGCAGCCATTGTCTACTACCCGTTGTCCCAGAATTGGAACGCCTATTTCTCTTATTGTTGCCCCAGCAGTGGAATTTTCCTCCGCCGATCATCCTTATTACGACGTATTTATGAGTTATGTGGAGAAGGGTAAGGGAGTCTTGACCGCTCCATTACATGCTACACTCAAAGTATGCATTATTGATTCTTTTTTTGCTAAGACAAGCATTGATCGTGACGACCTTATCTTCTTTTTAATGTGTTCTTTGGTATACATCTTGGATACTCATGACCGTTACAGAAGCATCTAAGGCATAGGAATGAGGGCCAGGGTAGATAATGGTAATGTGATCGAGTTGTAGATTTTCTAGGGCGATACGCATCGACGGGGTGATCTGTGGCCTATCTGTATATTTAAACTCAAAGCCCAATCTCTTCCCTTGATCATGAATAAGAAGGTCAAGCTCTGCCCCAGCTTGTGTTCTCCAGAAGTAGGCATTAGAGGCAGGCACTTCGTAGTGCCTAAGTAGCTCTTCTAGGGCAAAACCCTCCCAGGATGCTCCGAGCTTGGGGTGACGTTCTACAGCTGTCCTGTCCGATAACCCCATGAGGTTGTGTAGGATGCCTGAGTCCCGAAAATATATTTTCACGTTTTTTACTTGCCGTTTTCCTATGTTCTCGAACCAGGGCTGTAGCGTACGCACCATGTTGTATCTCGTCAATGACTACCGTTCCACGTAGGGCGGAGAGTGCCAGCATGGGGTTATCTAGGCGTCCTAGGGGATTAGAGCGTGAGCTTGGCGTCGCGTCAGGCAGAAAGAATACTGAGCGATTTGCTTTGTATTTATAGATGCGTATATTACCTTAAAAGGCGTGGCTTAATACGTCTCATGTCAAGGAAGTATGGTGCGTTTCACGAATAACGGGTCTACATACACGATGTTTATCGCGTACTGCCAACGTGGTGCAGTAAGCGTATTGCTATACATCCTGCTACTACAGGGTTGCCAATCACAGTTGTATGCCGGTGAAGAGGAAGATTCTCGCGTTGCGACTACCAGCGTTGCGGCACAGGAACAAGATACTGGTGGTGGCTCAAGGGCAATGTCGACAGCTTCTCCAGCTGCTGCTTCTCGTCGCTATTCTGTCCCTGATCGGGCATTGCTTTCCTATTTTTCTCCTACAATGCACGTACCAGGAGCAGGTTCACAGCGAATTCTATCAATGCCTTCTCCAACAACTACTGTGTACTTGCCTAACTCAGCCGCTACTCCTCAACAAGCGTTTTATCTACTCCGCCGCTGTATGCAGCAGCGAGTCCGCGAGAAGACGCTGGGCAGCAGTGTGGAGTATTCAAACGGCGTGTACAAGGAAAGGATAGTCCCCCAGCTAAGCAGCAAAAAACGATACCCGTAGAAGAAGACGCTAAGCCTCCTGCTCGTGGGTTCGCTAGTTTCTCAGAACGCCCGTATGGTGTGTTCATTAGCCATGCAGGGGAGCACAAGACGAAAATTGCTGAGCCGTTATATGAAGTTCTAAAAAACCATGGGCTTCACCTCCATCCTTTTCTTGACAAGCGGGAGATTAGGGAAGGTGCGTATGGCCCTGATACCCTGAACGAAGCGATGGAGACGGCTTCCTGTGGTATTTTTATATTAAGCCCGCAGTTTGTGGCCAAAGAATGGCCGATGAAGGAGTTAAAATGCTTTCTTCGTCGTCGGGCGGAGAACGAAGAGCGTGGCATAAAAGCGCCTATTCTGATTCCTGTGTTCTACCGACTGACGTGGGAGGACTGTGGGCGAGATACTGATTCGTTTTTTAAGAAATACAAACGCCAGTTCCAAAGTAAAAAATACAAGTTCAAAGAACGTGTGGAAAGGAAAGAAATATCCCAGGAGGAGGTCATGAAAGCATTACGTCAGCTGAAAGGTTATTGTGGAGTAGTGCGGGAAGCCCAAGAAGGCGATGTTCAAACAGTTCAAAAAATAGTTCGGGCGTTGTGGAACAATAGGTTAGAAAACGTATCATCGGCAGGATCGAGACGCATGTTAAACCTCAATCAACTGGATCACCTCGATTGTGGTTCTACTACCGCTTCTTCTATGCACGTCACCACTCAGCCTGACTTACAGTACTACGTACCACGACCTCAACTAAGCCAAGCCATTCAGGATTCCTTAGGCAAAATAGACGTATGTCGCCTTTGTGGGTATGGTGGCAGCGGCAAGAGTGCCTTAGCGGCCTATTTTGCTCGTGGCCAAAGAAATAATCCAGTAGTACGATTTGTGTGTGCTAAAACGCAGGAGACACTCATGAGCGCGTTCCTCAAAATAGCTCGTGAATTGGGTTTGTTTCCTACCCTTCTTTACCCAAAACTACGCAGGAAGATTTTCTTGGGCTGATTGAGCGTGTCTGCAATCGTTTTGAGGCTGCTGGTAGAGGTGTACTATTCATTCTAGATCATGTGATAGAAGCATCGGTAGTCGACAATTACATTCTTTGTAGAGCGTCTAAATCGGTCCAGTGGATCGTTACAACGCGCAACCGTACTGCTTTCCAAGGTCGTAAAAAAGTAGAATTGACGGCTTTTGCTCGGGAAGAAGGCATAAAATATATTGACAGACGGCTCCAATGCATGGATCATGGTTTTGAGAGCCCACAACAGAGAGAAAACACAGTTCGCAATCTAATAACGGAGGTAGGACTTATCCCTAAGCGGCTAGAAGTGGCCATGAACTATTTTTGCGAGGATAGACGGCGATTTCCTAGCTATATAGCCGCTTTAGAACAGCCCGGTGGGCAACCTATGGCATTGCCTAAGGCAGACTGCTTAGGTCTAGAGGAGCTACTAAGTTCAGAACCTATTATTCGGCAAGTTTTTAGATATTGCTGCACACGCCCGCGAGGCGCTTCAGATTTTATATCTGAATCAGCGTTATGCGTTGCAGTACCGGAATGTAAAGATACTCTGGAAAAGATGCTTGAGCGATTGGAACGGTTGTCCTTGATAAAGACATCCTCGAGAGGCACAAAGTGCGGTATTACGATTAACGAAGAAATTTTGAACAGTTTCAGGGCACTTAACTTACAGGATACGCAGCCGGACAATAAGGCACTGCACCCATCTAGTTTGGACTGATATGTCGCTAATATAGGGGAGATGGATAGCATTGCTAGGCTTGTAGGTATCGATCAAGGTTTCAATTTAACAGCTTGCGTTAGAAAAGATCGGTAGCAAGTGCTACATTTAGTTAGGCAATAATAGGTTATGCTATGTTTTACGTCAAGTCTTATGGTATTCAGTTGATATGGCTGCCCGGTCTGCTATTGGGGGGTTGTCAGCCACAGCTATGCGTTGGTGAGGACGAGGATTCTGGTGTTGTGCAGGCTGTTGCATCAGCACCTTCACAAGGAGTTACTTTAGCGCAACGCGAATGGTCTTTGCAGGAGAAGATACTAGCGTCTTCATCCCATCAAGGCACTACGTCTACCGATGTAGAGGTAGTTTCGATGATCATCGATCGGGAAGAGCACCTGCTCAGGAAGTTTGAGCAGCGTTATGAGGAGCAGACTAACCACCCAGATATTGCCCTGTCTCTCAACAATTTGGGAGTCGCTTTTACAAAGCTAGGCAAGCTCCACGAAGGACTTGAATATCAGAAGCGGTCGTTGAAGATGTATCAAGAACTTTATTCCGATCAACCCCATCCCGATCTAGTTGCTTCTCTAGATAACGTGAGTAGAGCCTACCAAGCGCTTGGTGAAGACTTGACAGCACTTGATTATCTAGATAAGGCACTCTCGATGCGTCAGAACCTTGAGGGGTATGGGCCCAGTGTAGAGGTGGCCATGTCCTTGAACAACGCAGGCATGGCGCACCAGGCCCTCGGACAACTACCGAAGGCTCGCGACTATTTTACGCAGGCCTTGGCGATGTATGAGGTGCTTCCCAACTATCAGCCTCGCTCTGCAACACTCGCTCGTGTGTTAAACAACGTAGGCAAGGTCTACCAAGCGCTTGGCGAAGACCAGAAAGCCCTTGATCATTTAGAACGTGCCGTTGACATGTTCGGGGCTCTCTATGGAGAGACCGACCATCTAGATATGGTTTTCTCCTTGACTAGTATGGGGGTTGCCTATGAACGATTAGGTGATGTGGAGAAAGGTATTAACTGCCAAATCCAGGCGCTGGAGATGCGAAAGCAGTTGCTTTGCAATAAAGGATTGCTTGTGCAAGAGGACCATCAACCCTCAGTAGAAGCATCTTCAACTCCTCCCGATGAAGTCAAATCAGGTTGTGAGTCGTCGCTGTCGGTCCCTGTACGCCCAGAAGGTGCCCCGTCTATGCCTGTATCGTCTGAGTTTGATTCCGGTCGGCTAGTTGCCTCTTTGTATGCCCCGCAGAAAGATCCCGAGACAGCGTCTTCAGTTAATCTTCCTGAAGATCCCTTCAAGAAGCTGAAAACGGAGGAGCTGGAGGCACTAGTTGTTCGTGCTCAGGCCGAATTGCAGCTACGTTCGGGGAAGCAACATCAGTTATCCCAGCATGCCCAAGGAGGGTTGGAGGCGAAGCCTTACGGGGCTCCACTTAAAGTAAAGAGTTCGGCATCCCCTCAACCTACGCTGGTGGCTTCACAGCCAGTGTTGTCCGCGGCTACTCAGGAGTTCATGTTCGGAGCGAAAGCGTGGAAAGAATACTTCGGGGTGACGGTAGGCAGTGAGCCCTCGTTGCCGGAGAACATTGAGGCGATCTTGAATAGTACAGCGCCGTTTACCTTAGA
>WTJV01000044.1 GCA_011524725.1 Amoebophilaceae bacterium
ACTTTAACACAAACCTCTACTTTTTATTGGATCTATTTTAGGGGGCAACGTCAATAAGAGAGCAAGAGAAGTTACAAAACAGTAGGCCATATGGCCTGGGCCATCTTAGCTCGGGCCCTTTGTGCCTCAAACAGAGAGTCGACTCTCTGTCAGGGCCCTCTACTTTTTCTTTAAAGTAAGCGCAAAAACCAGTCGCTGTGGTTCCGAGTGCCAAGACCCTGGCCTCCGGCCTAGCGCATCTAAACTCGGTCCTAGGGTTCTCAAACAGTAGACGCTGCTTAACGGCCTGCGGATTTCTTAACGCGCTCCCTACCAAGGCGACAATTTATAACGGTATGTATACGTGATTCTCTTTTTGTGAGGTAGGTAAAAAGGAATGCCTGCCCGGCGAGGTGGCACCACGTACGCCTCGTTGAGTACCCAATTAGAGATGAGCTGTTAAGGCTCGGCTAGCTAGCGTGGCTATTGATATAATGCGCAACGTATTCATCTAGTAATGTTCGAATCATACGTTGGTATTTGCCATGATGGGAAGATGCTTGCTGCTTAAAAAAATCTAATGTTGACTTACTCAGTGATAAAGTGACTTTCACTTGGGGTTCTTTAAAGGTCAATTCTTCAGGAGATGGTAGAAAGTCAGAGACAACTTGTACTCTCCCAATAGGGCCTTCTGTATAGTTAACTGTTGTTTTTTTCATAAATCTTTGCTCCTTTTCTCTAGTATCCTGCGCCAAATATTCTAATAGAATAGGATCTGTAGGTAAATCTAACTGTGACAACCCTTTCTTTAATTCTACCAAAGCAAAAGTATCGGTCCTCTTGATCACTATGTTCTATGTCTTTAGCAAGGATACGATGAGGATCCGAAAAAGCATACTGTGCTAACTCAAAGGAGATTCCATGCTTTTGTATGTTTTCTTTGTTTTTTCGCTCTTCCCACTCAAAGTCACTCATGTAGCAATATTACAAATAAACCATATTATTAGCAATACTAATGAGCAAACAGATTGGCCACATCTGCGTTAGCTCGTTGAAACAAAGCTCTGAAAGACAGCTAGAAGGAGTGCCCTTGGGCAAGCTATTCTTGGGCAGGGCTGCTGGTAAGGATGCACCACAGCCTGGGCTATCAGCCTTTCTAAACTATGAGATTGTTGCAAAACTATTCTTAAATCGTAGGTGTTGAGCCCTCGTGCCTGCTTACAATCTACCTGGCTACCTTCTGTAATAATGGCTCTAAGGGGCTTCCCAGCTGCATCTACGGCTAAATGTAGTTTGGTATTGAGCCCCTTTGTGTGTTGTTCATCGCTTCATTGCCGACTTGGGTACCAGCTGCATGGGGTTGTGCTTTGATGTGGGTGACGCTTATGCCTTAACCACTCAAAATCTGATGCATTGGCTCAAGCTTCCAAAATAGACTCCCACCTACCTTCTGAGCTCAGCCTTCCAGGCCTCAAACGGTAGGCGGCCCTTAGCGTCCTCCATCTGCGGATTTCTTCACGTGCTCTCTACCAAGGCTACCATTTCGGGCGGCAGAAAAAATGCTCAATGATTTGCTTTGTATTGGTAAATGCGTATCTTGACTTGCAAGATATAGATCAACGTGTTTCCCACAAAAGGCGTATGATGTGTGCTGTTATTCAGTGTTCATTCACTCAGTATCGACATAATATAACCAGGGTGTTGCTGTACATCCTGCTCCTACAAGGTTGTCGGTCGCAACTACACATGGTTCCAGGGGAAGATGCCAATGTTGCGCGAGCAGTGGATCCAGGGTCATTACAGAGCACTGGTGGAAGTCCAGCCATAGTTTCGCCTGTTGCTCCTGGCTACGCTATGGCATCTGGTGCATCTTCCGATGACCAAGAAGACGGGAAGCCGGCTGCAAAACACCAAAAGTCCGAAAGAAGTGCGTTACCTTTCCCTACTGCTGCAAGTGCTACAAATCGCCCTTACGATGTGTTTATCAGCCATGCGGGTGAGGATAAGGAGGATATTGCTATACCTCTGTACCAGGAACTAAGTCGTGCCGACCGTGGCATTCTTCCTTTTCTTGACGAAGAAGATCTACGAGTTGGGGATGCTATCGAGCCTAAGATACTAGAAGCGATGGACCAGTCGCTCGTAGGTATTTTTTTACTTAGTCCCGACTTTATAGCGAAGAAATGGCCGATGAAGGAGCTGGATTATTTCCTTGCACGTAAACATCAGGCGTCGTCAGTCAACGGTTATCAGCCTACCCTGATACCCGTTTTTTATAGATTGAGCGTTGACGATTGTAGCTGCGATTACAAAACGCTGAAGACAACATGGAAAAAGCACTTCTCCCAACATGGGTTTGAAGAGCGTACGGCCTGCAGCCCGGCTAACTATGTAACTGTATTGAAATCGCTAGGCCAGCTGGAAAAAACCTTAGGTATTACAAGTACAAGCAAGTCTTGTGAGCAACTGATTCGGGAGATTACCGACAAGCTCCAGCGTATTCTCCCCGAGCTTCGTGCTACCTATAGACGCAAGACGAATGTTCACCGTACTCTTCTGGTTGACTATTACAGGGCTAGTCCTTATTTCACACGAGCTCCCTCGCTTTTGGAAGGTCGCCCCCAATGTATAGAAGTGCTAGACTACCCCCTACTCCAGCTGAATGCACTGTCAAGCACGGAAGCTTCCGATGGCCTTCCTGGTGAAGTGTCTTCCCAATCGTCTCCCCCCCGCTCTCATGGCAAGGAGGTTCAAACTATTGAGCCCAAGGACCTGTTCAAAGGCAGTAGCAGCCATTCAACACGATCTTCGTGTCCTATCAACAAAGTGTTGGTGATCGGTAATCCCGGTACAGGCAAGACGACGTTTAGCAAACAGTTGGCTTACGGTTGGACGTCAGGGAAGTGGGGAGAGGAATTTTCAGTCGTCTATGTGCTTCCTGTTCGTCATCTGAAGAAAGGGAAATATGGTGTTCAGTCTGCCCTATCCTCGGCTATTGTCGACCTATGCTTTGGGTCTCTTCCTTATGCAGGATTATCCTATGATTCTTTGCTGAGGCAAGTATCAGAATCTCTGACAAAGTCCAGCACGTTAGTTATTCTGGATGGCTTGGATGAGCGGGCTGGTGCGTGTGAGTCGCTTATTGGTCAAGTAGAGTCAGGTAAGCATAAGTTGCTGATGCTGTCGCGCTCTTATAATGTAGCATTAGAACGCGGTATAGCTGATATCGAAGTATCGTTGATCGGCTTGGGTACGGACCAGCAGCGTCGTTTTATAAAAACCCATCTACCGCTCGATCAAGTCGACTCCCTTCTCACCCAACTCGCCCAGCACCGCCAGATTAGGGAGATTGCGCAATTACCTGTAAACCTGAGTATCTTATGTCATCTATGGGGCGGTCAAGCAAGTCGTGCCCGTGTTTTGAAGGCAGTGCGTCAAGGTAGCCTCTCAAGCTTATATCGAGAAGTTACGCGCTATATCTGGGAGCGTTATGCGTCAAGTAAATTGAAAGAGCTGCCTGAATACAAAGAGAAAGCGACTGATGTAGGCCTTCCAGTTAGCAATTGTGAAATCCTATTTGACACATTGGGCAAGATAGGATTGTCTGCGTTGCAATCTGGGGACGAGGTCATAGAAGACACTTTAGTTTCAGACTATGTGCCGGGCTCGTTATTCAACGCGTTGGAAGTACTTCAAGATTCAGGCTTCTTGCTCTTGAAGTGGTTGGCAGGCAGTGGTCAGTACGAATTTCCGCACCTAACCTTCCAAGAGTACTTTGCAGGGCGCTGGCTAGCGAAGGAGCTATGGTCTGCTGATGCATCAGTACGTTCGGCAGCGGAGACTTTCTTTAAGTCTGGTAAGTACACGCCTCGTTATGGGTTACTGTGCTCGTTCTTATCAGGCGAGGTAAGTAAAGATCGAGGTGAGGCTGGTTTGCGTGCGCTGCTCAACCTATCAAGGTCAGGCGAGGTAGAGACGGATTCTCTGGATCATGTAGGGTTACAATGTCGTCTGTTGAACGAGTGGCTAAGTATCAGTAAGGCGGATGAGGTCCAGGAGAAGCTACCGGGCCTAGAGCGTGACTATCACATACTTTCAGGATTTTGGGCTCAATGGGAGCAGGGCATTGATTTGCTAGAGCAATATAGAGGTAACAACCTATGCCCACTCCTAGTGCAGCTTTTAATTGATTTTAGTGCCCTAGCCCCTCATGCGGCTCCCCGCTGTCTCTCTCTGCTCTTGGCCGTGTGCGATGAAGGTAAAAACAGTCATGCTGCCAATATCTGCTTCGACACGGCGTTACAAGTGAGTCAATTGTCCCCTTTGCAGTGCTTTCCGGTCCTTTCAGCTACTATTTCCGATGAGGGAATGCCTCCCCCTATTCGCTGTGCTGCCCTATCTGCCGTTGGGTCATTGATCCATGTAGACACTAGTCCTCATGTAGCTATCCGCTCGATACTTGCATCGGCGAGTACGGATGCTACATTAGCTGCTTCGGAGTTGGCCCGTTCGTCCCTTAGGTCTCTTGATCCTCGGCCTGATGCGCCTAAAGTTGACTTTGTTCCTTTTGATAAGTCATGGTGGAAGCGCTGCTTTGGCGTAGAGGTTGAGGATCTACCCTTGCCCACTGGTGTCGAAGAACGTCTAGCCATGCCTTGCCCTTTTTGTCCCGGCCGTAAGGTACGCGATACGCACCTATTGGTTCTGATTCCGGCTACGGTGAATGGCGAAGCATTTACGCTGAACAAACTAGGGGATCTAGCGAAGCGCCATTTCCGGGCCAACGCGCAAGGGTACCGTTATTACGATAAAACCGTAGCCGAGGCGTATGGTTCCGCACCTGTTCCATCTTCGTATTGGCTATTGATGACGCGAGAGATCTTACTGGGTAGTAGAGGGATGTCCTTTGATGCCCTTCGTGCGTTAGTGTCTTCCCATGCTCTTAGGACCGGTCTTCGTTATCGTATACCGGGTGTATTAGAGGTGGCTACGGCGGTGCTTACGCATTATGTGCGCACGGAAGAACGGCTGTTGGCTGATGATCCATATACCTATACCCTCTGTTCGGGGGAGATGTTTCGCGCTGACCTCTGGTTGTCGCCCGTTGTTGGGGGCTTCGGGGCTTCTGGTCTCCGTGTCTTCAACTACCGCCTCGCTGCTCTTAGTCCGAACGGCGTTGCTGGTTGCTGGAAGTTTTAGGCCATTGGATTTTGGTTCATTGGCCTGCGTTGGCATTGGATTCTTGGGCATAGGTCTTTGGAAACTTGGGGTGTGGGCTGTAAGTTTCTGTGGCGTAGTCTATATTGGTTACTTGGTGTAGTTGCGACAGTATTGGAGCTTGGGGACTTGGGTGTGTTGGGGTTCCCGGGGCGATTAGCCCCGGGAACTCGCCGGCGCTTAAGAATTCATGTTCCGGCGTTCTTGGATAACCTTTGGCTTTAGATATTCCAATGCACGCCCTACCTAAGGCAATAATTTTCTTATACTTCGAGACTATCGAAAAGTTTACTAAAATGTGTCCTGGTTAATCCTCAATGAGCTTGAAACCACATTTATCCTAGTCTCCTTATATTTACATTTCTCATTTACCTAGTCAAGGTATCGACTCAATACAACTGTGATTCTTCTCGACGGCAAATCCACGGCGGCCGCCATTCAGGAAAGGCTCTCACAACAAGTGCATATGCTACAGGTAAGTGGTGGAAAAGTACCCCATCTAGCGGTTATACTCATCGGCGACGATCCGGCCAGCCATACCTATGTGGCTGCCAAACTCAAAGCATGCCAAGAAGTAGGTTTCCAGTCTACGCTCATGCAGTATGCAAATATTAGAGAGGCCGCCTTATTGCGTCATATTGAACAGGTTAATGAGGATCCAACGATCGATGGCCTCATCGTGCAGCTTCCTCTGCCTCAGCATGTCGACGTACAAGAAATCATTTACCACATAAGGCCGGAAAAAGATGTAGATGGTTTCCATCCTATGAACTACGGCTGCATGGCCCGTAACTTGCCTGCACACGTACCCGCCACGCCGCTAGGCATCCTCGCTCTGTTGGACCACTATCAGATTGAAACTAGCGGGAAGCATTGCGTCATTGTAGGCCGAAGTCGTACCGTGGGTGCGCCTCTGAGCATTTTAATGAGCCGAAATAGCGATCCAGGTAATGCTACCGTAACACTCTGCCATAGCCACACACAACATCTGGACCAACTTACGCGTCAAGCAGACATTCTAGTGGCTGCTGTGGGACAACCCCGACTGATCACGGCTGGCATGGTCAAAGAAGGCGCAGTCGTTATTGATGTAGGCATTACGCGAGAGTCAGATACAACCCGCAAGTTGGGTTATCGCCTGCTAGGGGATGTAGACTTCGCACAGGTAGCACCGCGATGTAGTTACATCACTCCTGTGCCTGGTGGGGTAGGTCCCATGACCATTGCAGCTTTATTATCGAATACGTTGCGTGTAGCACAGAATCAAGTGTATGTTCCCAGCTAAAGCTGTGGCATTCGGGAGTATCGGTCACCTGCATCGCGTATCCAGTCTTGCGGGTGGGTGTCTTGGTTAAACCAGCATTTGCCTTGTCAGGTTCTGGAAATTTAATCTTAATAACCTAAATTGGGTGCCCTATGTTTTCGTATACTCGACGTCTTTTCTTAACTACATGGTGTTTGCTTTGGCTTGTCCCCAACCCGGTAGCCCAGGCAGTGCCACTACAACAAAAAGAAGCATCCACCCAGGTCCTGCCCCTGAACATCACGAACGAGGTGACAGGATTGGACCAGACGGTCACAACCATAGCTAGTCACCACGCAGCTAACTCAACGAAGCTACCCCCCGTCTGGCTAGTTATCCCCTTTGTTGTGCTTTTGTTGATGATTGCCACTGGTCCGCTGTTGTACGAAAAATTTTGGCATCAGCACTATCCTAAGGTTACTATTCTGCTAACCGTTTTGGTGATTACTTACTATATCGGGGCCTTACATGATTGGGAGCAGCCGCTAGAGGCTTTGGTGGACTATATTCAGTTCATGTCCCTCATAGCCGCTTTGTTTGTGACTTCTAGCGGAATCTTGATCATGGTAAACCAGCAGTCTACGCCTATTGCCAATCTAGGTATGCTCGTGGTAGGTGCTATCGTCGCTAATCTGATTGGCACGACGGGGGCTTCTCTGCTACTTATCAGACCGTACATGCGGTTGAACCGAGGCAGAATTAAGGCTTACCATATCGTATTTTTCATTTTTATGGTCAGTAATGTAGGGGGGGCACTTATTCCCATTGGTGATCCTCCCCTTTTCTTGGGTTTTTTGAGTGGCGTTCCTTTTTTCTGGACGCTGCAGCACAGCCTACTGCCTTGGCTCGTTGCACTGCTGCTCTTAGGTATTGTTTTTTATTGCTTAGACACCCGTAATACTGGCACCACCAAGCCAGTATCTATCGATCCAACGCAGCCTTTTATCCGTTTGGTAGGTAAGCGCAATTTTATTGGATTTGCCACCATCATAGGTGCTGTTTTCATAGATCCTCATCTCTTTGACTGGGTCCCAGCGCTTCGTTTCGGGAGTCACTCGTTTTCCTTTGTACGGGAGCTGATCCTGCTAGGGGTGACGGGGCTTTCTTACCGCTATGCGAATTCGTATGCGATGCAAGAAAATGCGTTTAGCTGGGCTCCCCTTAAGGAGGTGATCATACTCTTTATAGGCATCTTTGGTACTATGATTCCTGCACTGCAATTAATTAGCGTTTTTGCAGGCTCTGAAATGGGATGTGCGCTAATCACACACAATGCCCTCTACTGGGGGGCGGGCATCTTCTCTTCTGTATTGGACAATGCGCCTACGTACCTCAACTTTGTCGCAGCAAGTATGGCCGCTCATGGAACCGATATCATGGCAGTAGCAGATGTAAAAGCATTTGCTGCCGGAGATGTGTTTCCTAACGCTGTGCTACAACTCAAAGCCATTTCTGTTGCTTCGGTATTCTTTGGTGCCATGACCTATATCGGCAATGGCCCCAATTTTATGGTCAAGTCGATTGCCGAGCAGTCGGGCTTACGTATGCCCTCTTTCTTTGCTTATCTACTTCGGTTTTCGATTCCTATATTACTTCCTGTGCTCATTACCGTTTGGCTACTGTTCTTCGCTTTTGCGTAGTCTTATTGCCTTTTGCCTTTGAGCTTGCGTGCGTTCGCCCCTATGGCTGTACCTTTGTGTAGGCGCATGCTCAACTACTTTATTTGCCTTTCAGCCATGTTTAAGATTCGTCACCTTGCGAGCGTCATCAAGCTGCTACTCAGTAGTGGGCTGTTGGTGCTGGTCATTGTATTCGCTGAAATGAGACAAGCAGGTAGGGTATGCCAGGACATCACTGTCACGATTGCTCGTGAGGAGGAGCAGCGATTTATTGAAAGAAAAGATGTATACGCTCAACTTACTGCCCATACTACATCCCCCATTTTGGGTGCTTCGATACGATCAATAAACTCTAGGGGTATTGAAACTATCGTGAAGACCAATATTTTTGTACAACAAGGGATTGCTTACAAAAGTTGGCAAGGGAAGCTGATCATAGTCATTGTCCCTAGAAGGCCCATTGCTAGAATTATCGCTTCGGACCGGCAGGGCGGTCAGTATATTGACGAAGAGGGTATGCTTCTGCCGTTATCAGATCGGTACACAGCCCGGGTGCCGCTGGTTGACACAGCGCCATTACGAGGGGTTCAGAAGAACCTAAAAGAGCATGCTTACAGTGCAGCGTTATTAGCATTGTTAAATTATATTGATCGAGATCCGTTTTGGCGTGCTCAGCTTGCCTACTTGCGTATCAATGAGAAAGGCAAAATTACCATGCACACACAAGTCGGTAAGCAGCATATAGAATTCGGTGCTCCCGAAGCCATAGAAAGGAAATTGGCCCAACTGGCTCTTTTTTACAAGCAAGTCATTCCCTACAAAGGGTGGAATGCCTATAAGCGCGTTAATATTGAGTTTGACAATCAGATAGTTTGTGAGTGAAGCATGGAAGAAGATAAAATCATCGTAGGCCTCGACATTGGAACCACTAAGATCTGTGTGCTTGTGGGTCGAAAGAATGTGCATGGTAAGCTCGAAGTATTGGGCATGGGTAAGTCTGTATCAGATGGTGTCGTACGGGGCATGGTGACCAACATTGATAAGACAGCTATTGCCATTGAAAAGGCCGTTAAAGAAGCAGAAGACAGCGCCCATATTGACATTAATGTAGTGAATGTAGGCATTGCGGGTCGTCACATTAAAAGTATGCTTCACCGAGGAAGCATCACCCGAGAGGCAGTAGATGAGGAGATCACGGTAGAGGATGTGGCTAAATTGACTAGCGATATGCATCGGATGGTGACACCACCGGGAAGCGAAATCATTCATGCGATGCCCCAGAATTATACGGTCGACTATGAGGAAGGCATCAAAGATCCTGTAGGCATGTCGGGTGTTAAACTGGAAGCCGATTTTCATATCATTACTGCCAAGACTAGTGCCATCAAAAATGTGTATAAGTGTATCAAAAGAGCGGGCTTAGAAGTAGACAACCTCATCTTGGAGCCGCTTTCTTCTAGTCTTGCTGTGTTAAGCGATGAAGAGAAAGAAGCTGGAGTATGCCTGGTAGACATTGGGGGCGGGACTGTAGACATTGCCATCTTCTATGATTCGATCATACGCCATACTGCTGTCTTACCTTTTGGAGGCAACATCATCACTGCAGACATCAAACAAGGCTGCATGGTCATGGAACACCAAGCAGAGCTACTAAAGACGAAATTCGGCAGGGCTATTGCGGAAGAGGCAGGCACCAACGAAATCATCACGATCCCAGGACTTAAGAGTCGCCCATCTAAAGAAATCTCTTTGCGTAACCTAGCTTTTATTATTGAGGCAAGAATGGAAGAAATCATTGAACTGATCTACACAGAGATTGTCACGTCGGGCTTTCACGATAAGCTTGCTGCAGGGGTTGTTGTTACGGGTGGTGGTTCTCAGCTACAGTATGTCAAGCAGCTATTTGAATATATCACGAGGTTGGATACTCGTATAGGCTACCCCAACGAACACCTAGGCAAAGGCAAGCTTGAAGAAGTCAAAAGCCCTATGCATGCCACAGGAGTAGGCTTAGTATTGGCCGGCTTCAAAGCCTTAGATTACCGAGAGGAATACTACCGAGCTTCGAAAGGAGCTGCCAGCGTAGCTGCTAAGAAGAGCAAGAAGAAAGACAAACAGTCCTCCGACTTCTTCCGAAGAATTTTGAATAAAACCAAAGGATTATTGATCGACGATTATGATGGTAGACAGGGATATTAGCTCCTATCCCGTATTATTTGCATGACTTACTGTGCGCAATCCTCATTGAAATATGGAAACAGGAACCTATAGATTTGATTTGCCCACACACCATCAGTCGATCATTAAGGTCATTGGTGTAGGAGGGGGGGGTAGTAACGCTGTGAACAACATGTACAATCGGGGCATCAGGGATGTATCTTTTGTGGTGTGCAACACCGATGCGCAGGCTTTGGAGAGCAGTCCTATATCATACAAACTACAATTAGGTATTCACCTTACTGGAGGGTTGGGGGCGGGTGCGAACCCAGAGGTAGGTAGAAATGCAGCTCTTGAGAGTAAAGATGATATTAAAGAGCTCCTCAGTGATACCACTAGAATGCTCTTTATCACCGCAGGTATGGGAGGCGGCACGGGCACCGGTGCTGCGCCCGTCATTGCCAGTATTGCTAAGAAGTTGGGCATACTTACTGTAGGGATTGTTACGCTGCCTTTTGCGTTTGAAGGGAGGAAAAAATTTCAGCAAGCCCAAGAAGGTATTGAGCAGCTACGCCAACACTGCGATACTGTACTGGTTATTCTCAATGACCGCCTTAGATCTGTTTTGGGAAATCTGTCTATTGGCAATGCCTTTGCGCAAGCAGACAATGTGCTCACAACGGCAGCTAAGAGTATTGCCGAGATCATCACTGTGCCTGGCTATGTCAATGTAGACTTTGAAGATGTCAAGACGGTCATGAAGAATTCTGGTGCTGCTGTCATGGGGTCCGGGCAGGCGGAGGGAGCGGAGAGGGCCCTGAAGGCCGCTGAAGCAGCATTGGCCTCCCCTCTTTTAGATTATAAAGATATTCATGGTGCCAAAAGAATATTACTCTCCATCGTTTCTGGCAAAGAGGCGGAGCTACAGATGGACGAACTCACTATCATTACGGACTATATTCAAGACCAAGTAGGTACTGACGCGGAGATGATTTTTGGGCATGGTGCCGATCCTCAGCTGGAGGAACATATTAGGGTCACAGTGATCGCTACAGGCTTTGAAGAAGAAGGCAAAACAGCTATGCACCCAATGCGGGCCTCATCAGACCAACAGACTCACCTTTTTGGAAGTATAGACGAGCAGCACACCGATCAGCCATACTCCCCCATGCCTTTAGATACTGCGAATACGCGTACCCACCTACGCAAAAGAAGTACGACAGCACCAGGCCGTGCTTCACAGCCTCTCAATGACTTAGCATACAGGAAGCAACACGCATACCCTAAGTCACCAGCAAAGACCAACACCATGATAAGCAAGCCAGGGGAACCTTTGAGTGAAGAGCAGCTGAAAGAATGGCTCAGAGTGCCTGCATATCTTAGAAGGAACGTCCAGTTGCAGCCCATAGCACATGTGCCCGAGCAGGAAATCATCCACTACCCACCCCATGGAGGGGAATAGTAAGCCAGGTCGAGAAGAAGCCGGGAAAGATTAGTATCGCAAATCTCTTAGTCTACGTTGTCCAGGCAATGGGCACTTAGTTGAGCCTTAATAACTCATTTTCAAGTACAGTACTCAGCGAAGTATACGTGGTTTGCACTCGCCGGGCAGGCGTTCCTTTTTGTCTACCACACAAAAAGGAACCGAAAAAAGTCACGGCCGAGGGAAACGGGCTGCCTTGGCTGGCTCTTAGGCGCATACGAGGTAAATCCATAAACCTTCGGTGCACTCAGACAGTGCCTCTCTTTGCCGCCTGACACAGCGCCAAGCTCACGCCCTGATATCCTAGGCGGGTCCCTTTGAATACCATAGCGTACCATGCCATGAATAAAGCAAGGGGCGTCTTGGTAGAGAGTGCGCTAAAAAATCCATAGTTACAGGCTGTGGTTACCCCCGCCGGATAGGAGGCCCCCCCTCATTTTTTGCAAGGTTCCGAAGAGCAATTACGCTTTTCTTGCGTTTTTTGCTATTTTATTTTCGAGACATCTTTGGAGATATCACTCTTAACGCTTAATATCTAATGAGATCCCCTTTCTCAAAGGGCAACTATCTATCCGCTGTTGTATAGCTTTTGTCTCTGTATTTCGACCTGCTCATCTGTAATCTTCTCAAAGAGTAGCGTAGGGGCTGCTAAGACGGTACCGGCATCTACTAAGGCCATACTTCCTGCTTGTGGCCATTGTCTAGTTGCTGGGTGAGGCATACCTAAGGATTGTTCCAGTCGGTGACTGGTAAAAGGCAGAAAAGGCTCAAGTAAGATGGCTAAGTTGGCGGTCAGTTGTAGTGCGGTATGCAAAATCGTACCGACTCGCTCTCGGTCTGTCTTGATGAGATGCCAGGGTTCTGTCTCTGCTAGGTACTTGTTTCCTGCTCGGGCTAGGTCCATGCACAGCTGTAAGCCCTCTTTAAACTTGAACTTTTCGATGGCTTGTCCTACTTGACCAGGTAGTTTTTGTATATAAGTAACTAGCGTATGTTCTACTTCCGTGAGGGTATGGCATGTAGGCACGATACCATCGAAGTACTTGTGTGTCAGTACCACGGTTCTATTCACAAAATTACCCAGTATGGCTACTAGTTCGTTATTGTTTTTTGCCTGAAAGTCTTTCCAGCTGAAGTCACTGTCTTTGCTTTCTGGCGCGCTGCTGCACAAGACATACCGCAGTACATCCTGCTGGTTAGGGAAATTGGCCAGGTATTCATGTAGCCACACGGCCCAGTTGCGAGAAGTAGAAATTTTTTCCCCCTCTAAATTTAGAAATTCGTTAGCAGGGACGTTGGTGGGTAGAACAAAGCCACCATGTGCTTTGAGCATCGCAGGAAAGATAATGCAGTGAAAGACGATATTGTCTTTGCCTACAAAATGGACGAGTTGCGTGTTGGGATTTTGCCAAAAAGGTTTCCAATCTTCTCCATGCTCTTTGGCCCATGCTTGGGTAGCACTGATGTAGCCAATCGGGGCATCAAACCAAACATAGAGGACTTTTCCCTTGGCTTGAGGTAGTGGTACGGGTATTCCCCAGGCCAGGTCGCGTGTTACTGCCCGCGGTTTTAGGCCTTGCTCCAACCAAGATTTACACTGGCCATAGACGTTGGTTTTCCATTCTCTGTGTTCTTCTAAGATCCATTGTTTGAGCCAGCTTTCGTGCCGATCTAGCGGTAGATACCAGTGTTGGGTCTTCTTGCGCTGTAAGGGAGCACCACTGAGTGTCGACCGTGGCCGTAATAATTCTTCTGGACTCAGGGCCGTTCCGCAAGATTCGCACTGGTCACCATAAGCATCCTGATGGCCACAATGTGGGCATGTACCACGAATGTACCGGTCGGCTAAGAATTGTTGGTGCACAGGATCGTAGTACTGTTCTGTTTCTTTGGCTTCCAGTTGGCCTTGGTCGTGTAGCGTTTTGAAAAAATGGGTTGTCGTTTGATGGTGGTGTGCTGATGATGTTCGCGAAAAAATATCAAGACTGATACCCAAGTCTGCCAATGCTTCTTTGTTGAGGGTATGGTACTTATCTACCACCTGTTGGGGAGTGAGTCCCTCTTGTTGAGCGCGAATAGTGACGGGTACGCCGTGTTCGTCAGATCCGCTGATGAATAAGACACGTTGGCCACAACTACGCAAATAGCGAGCATAGATATCTGCCGGGATGAGAACGCCTGCTAGGTGTCCAATGTGGATAGGACCATTGGCATAAGGCAGCGCTGCTGTGATCGTGTGGGTGGTGGGGTTGGATGGTGTAAGCATTGCTATGGGTAGGCGTACCGTCGTTCAGTTTTGCAAAGATAAGGCAGATTTTGGCTTTGTTAATACGAATACGCGCTTGGCGCGAAGCAAGCCCATTATGTACTAGCGAAGTGTTACTTTTTGGCATCAACAAGTAGGCAAAAAATAAGTCGCTGTGGTTGCTAATTTCAACGCTTTGGGCCTCGAACGGAGAATCACCTCGCCCGTCGGCGAGTCCTTACTTTTTCTCTTGGATGCACTAAACACGGAGAACCCAAAAGTAAGTCGCTGTAGTTCCGAGTGCTAAAATCCAGGCCTCCGGCCTGGCGCATCTGAACTCGGTCCTCCGGACCTCAAATGGGTACGTTCTGTAATCGCCTCTTCTAGGAATAGTCGATTGAGATCCCTCCGCCTTTCGATGTCGGTGGAGGTCAGAGCGCTTTTTCTAGCACTACAGGCACGGCGTAACCGTCTACATCAAGCGCAGTACCTCCTCGGTTCCCCTCTACAAACTCCAGTTTTAGCGCCTGCGTCTCGTGACAAATATAGGCTTGATGCTTCTGTACCGCCTCTTTAACGAATGTGTTCTCAGCGGCCAGCGTAATGTTGATCTTGTCGGTTACCGCCCACCCTTGGTCCTTGCGCAAATTCTGAAGGCGATTGACGAGTTCGCGTGCTAACCCTTCTTGCCGCAAAGTATCGTTGAGGGTTATGTCTAATGCTACGGTAACCTCCCCTTCATGGGCCACAGCCCATCCTGGGATATCTTCTGAGGTGATGATGACATCGTCTAGAGTTAATTTCTCTTGTTTTTCATGTCTTTCATCCGGTTTCGTGATCGTGAGCATTAAGTATTGCTTTTGTTCTAAATCCCGAATGTCTGTTGGGCCTAACTGGGAGATGGTTTGTGCTATTTGCTTGACATACTTACCATAGCGTTGTCCCAAAGTCTTGAAATTAGGTTTTACCTTTTTGGTCACTACAGCTGTGGCATCATCCGAATACACGACGTGCTTCACGTTGATTTCGGCTTTTATTAACGCTTCGAGCGTTACGATCTGCGCTTTCACCGTTGCGTCGGCCACAGGAATTAAGAGCTTGGTGAGGGGCTGTCTTACTTTTATCTGATGCTGCTTGCGTAGCGAGTGGGCCAGTGATACGATTTTCTGGCCTCGACGCATGACTTGCTCTAGCGTTGTGTTGATCACTTGGGGATCTACCTTCGGAAAGTTAGCCAAGTGCACAGAAAACGCTGGCTTAGCTTGGGCGTTGTCATATAAATCTTGATAAAGCTGCTCGGCATAGAATGGAGCAATAGGAGCAGCTAGCTGTGCGGTCGTTTTTAGACATGTATATAGCGTTTGGTAAGCAGCTAGCTTATCAGACCCTTGCTCACTTTTCCAAAAACGCTTGCGGTTGAGTCTTACATACCAGTTGCTCAAATCATCTACCACAAAATCCTGGATGGCCCTTGCGGCTTGGGTAGGCGCATAGCTTTCGTAGGCCTCTGTCACGACCTGGATCAAGCTATGTAGGCGAGACAGTATCCAACGGTCAATTTCGGGTCGGACTGCGTGGGGCACTTCTGGAACTGCATGGCTAAACTGATCGATATTGGCATATAGGGCAAAAAAGCTATAGGTATTATGGAGTGTAGTAAAAAAGCGCTTGACTACTTCACGGGGGCCTTGGGGATCAAACTTGAGGTTATCCCAAGGGTTGGAATTACTGACCATGTACCAGCGTAGGGCATCCGGGCCATACTGATTCATCATTGCAAAAGGATCTACCGCATTACCCAAACGTTTGGACATCTTACGACCTTGTTGGTCTAGCACTAGTCCGTTGGCAATAACTTGCCTAAAAGCAATGCTATCAAACAACAACACCGCTAAGACATGTAAGGTAAAAAACCATCCGCGGGTTTGGTCTACTCCCTCTGCGATGAAGTCGGCCGGGAAATGCTGTGCAAAAGCTTCCTGATTATCGAAAGGATAATGCCATTGGGCATAGGGCATGGCCCCGGAGTCAAACCACACATCGACCAGATCGTGTTCTCGGTACATGGGTTGGCCTTTAGGACTTACCAGTACGATGCGATCTACGTAGGGGCGGTGTAGGTCAATATCTTCTGGAAGAGGAGCTTCCATCAAACCCGCAGTCACTGCTTTGTCTACTTCCAAGCGCAGTTCAGCCAGTGAGCCGATACATTTTTCTTCTTTCTGGTCTTGGGTACGCCAGATGGGCAAGGGGGTACCCCAGTAGCGGTCTCGGCTCACGTTCCAGTCCACCAGATTTTCTAACCAATTCCCAAACCTACCGGTGCCTGTACTGGCTGGTTGCCAATGGATCGTATTGTTTAGTGCGATGAGACGTTCTTGGCAAGCAGTAGTCTTGATAAACCAAGCATCGAGTGGATAATACAAGATCGGTTTGTCGGTACGCCAGCAGTGCGGATAACTGTGCTCGTACTTGGCTACTTGAAAAGCTTTATTCTCTTCTTTAAGCTTGATGGCCAATTGTACATCGACAGATTTATAGTCCGGTTGTTGGCGTACAGACTCCGGTGCATAGGCCTCCTTGACATATTGTCCGGCAAATTCGGTAATCTCGTCCACGAAGCGTCCTTGGCGATCTACAATGGGAGAAGCTGTGTTCTTATCACGTTGTACTGTAATAGGCGGGATGCCTGCTTGCTGCGCTACGCGCATGTCGTCGGCCCCAAAGGTGGGGGCAATGTGCACAATACCTGTGCCTTCCTCAGTGGTCACAAAATCGCCCGCAATCACGCAAAAGGCAGGTGCGCTAGGCGTTACGTAGGGGAGAAGCTGATGATACGTCTTGTCGATCAGGTCTTGACCCTTGTAGTGGGCTACAACCTGCCATGGGATAGGGGTATCACCGGCTTGGTATTGAGCAAAAGGAGCAGCGTCCTTAGCCTCTTCCGTTGGGAAGTAACGTGGTACTACGTCTTTTGCCAAAATAACTTGTATAGGCTGGTAGGTGTAGGGATTGAAAGTGCGTACTTTCACGTAATCGATATACTCACCTACGGCCAAGGCACTGTTGGCTGGCAAAGTCCAAGGAGTAGTAGTCCAGGCCAAGAAGTAATCTTTCTCGGTTCCTGCTACTTGAAGCTGCGCTACAATAGAGACGTCCTTAATAGGTTTGTAGCTACCTGGTTGGTTGAGCTCGTGAGCACTTAGGCCTGTGCCTGCAGCTGGCGAATAGGGCTGAATTGCGTAGCCTTTATAGAGCAATCCTTTGTGATGCAGTTGTTTGAGCAAGTGCCAGAGTGATTCTATGTAATTGCGGTCAAAGGTCAGGTAAGGCTGGTCTGTATCGAGCCAATAGCCCACCTGCTCTGTCAGCGTATCCCATTGTTGTTTGTACTGTAGCACCGCCTGGCGGCATTGGGCATTATAGTCTTCGATGCTGATCTTGGTACCAATATCTGCTTTGGTAATGCCCAGCTGCTTCTCTACGGCCAATTCTACGGGTAGGCCGTGGGTATCCCATCCACTTTTTCGTTTTACCTGGAAGCCTTGTTGCGTTTTGTATCGGCAAAAGATGTCTTTGATGGTTCGTGAAAGCACATGATGAATGCCGGGAGCGCCGTTGGCTGAGGGCGGGCCTTCATAAAACGTAAATTGAGGATTACCTTGCCGTTGCTGTATGGATCGCTGAAAAGTATCATGCTGCCTCCAAAAGGCGTTGATGACTTGGGCAGTTTGGGCTAGATCGAGTTGCGGGTGTTCAGGATAGGTAGGCATGGCAAGTTAACTTTTTTGTAGTTTGTTATCACGAAACTGCGCGGGTGCGCGGGCAGTTTTGGCTCAATGTGAACAAAAGTGGGCTGTCTAAATATTCGGCCAAGATACGCTAAATATCTCTTTGTTGTCGCCTCCAATGATCACATACAATAGTAGTGGCCATAGCGGCATTAAGTGACTCTGCCTGGCCATAGCGGGGGATACTGATTCGCTGTTGTATATAAGGCAACAATGTCGGACTGATACCTCGAGATTCATTGCCAATGACTATCAAGCTTGGTAAAGGTAGGGGAGTGTTGTAGATGTTGTCGCCCTCAGTCGAGGCACCTAGTATAGGCCAAGGGGTATTTTTAAAAAAATCAGGTAGAGAAGTGTAATGTACTTGTACACATGTGAAAGAGCCCATACTAGCTTGCAGTACCTTGGGGTTGTATAGGTCTACCGTACTAGGAGAACAAATCAACGCTGGAATGTTGTACCAATCTGCTACACGTATAATAGCCCCCAGATTACCTGGATCACGAATATTATCCAATACTAGGCCCCAGGTGTCATTAGGAAGTGTTAACGATGTATACTCAGGTGGTATTTGGGCCACAGCCAGCGCTGCGTTGTTGGTGGAAAAAGTACCTAGAGACGCCAGGGTAGCTTCATCTGTCTGAAAAATAGCTACTTCATGTTGTTTAGGAGCAAGGTACGTGTCCAGAAAAGCAGGTGTTCCGACAATCATCTGCACCGTGTAGCGAGAAGCAAGCAGTAGTTGAATGCTCTTAGCTCCCTCTACCAGAAAAGTTTGCTCTTTCTGACGACACTTCTTGAGGCGTAAGCTTTTGATAAACTTAGCTTGCTTCTTGGATAATCTTGGGAAAGAAACTGGCCTGGCGGGGTACATGATTACTGAATCCTATCTTGCTTTTATTGCATTGCATGCTCACTTACTTTCTACTAGTAGGGCTTTTTGCTGGACAAGCGATGGCTAAAGATAGCCTAAAGAAAAGTGGTGTGGCGCCATACTACCCTATGCATGGGCAGCTCGATCGCAAGCAATTAGACTCTTTGGGAGGCTGCAGACATATCTTATCGAGTAGCAATAGCCATTTAGCATAGTCAGCAGGTCTGCCGAAGAATTTTACAACATCTAGGGAAACTGCCTGCAATAGTTTCTTTATATCACTCCCGATTATTACTGTCGATGGCAAACACCATAATAGCCTTTACTATGATAAAAGACTTGACTTTTTAAACAAGATTAAGTATGCTTACCAGTGTGTGTGGGTATTGCTGTGGGTAGTTAGAATTTTTCACTATAAAAAATAAAATAAATATGTCAAAAGTTATTGAAGAGTTAAAAAAACTGGCTGATCATTGGGATAAAAAGCGCGATGCAAACAGTGCAACTGCGTATACGATGGCAATGGAGCGATGGGATATTTGGGGAAAACATTTCCCAGACGCCCAAATTATGCATAAAAATGCTACACATTTGCTTAAAGATATGATTTGTGGGCAAAGTGCTAACGCGCTTTGTAATATTTTTGTGAGTAATAAAAATAAGCAGGTGCAGTATGAGCTCAGTATGAACCAGCGTAATAATATTGAGGAAGGAAGCGCAGATAGCCTTTTGAAACAAGTACAAAGCTGCCAAGGAAGCTATTTGGTGCGAGTTGATCTTGATGAGCACTCTTATGTGTTCTTTCATGATGTAGACGATGTAAAATCACCACCCGATGCAAGCGATAAAGGATTACCCGAAGTAGACGATGAAAAATCACCCAATGCAAGTGATATAAAACCATCACCCGTTATGTGCTATCTTCTGCAGACCAATTTCTCTGACGTCATGCCTCATTTCTCGCTCGCCAAATGGATGGAGAATCCTTCGTTCGGTAAGAAAAGAAATGTTATTGAACACATGAAGGAACTTACAACCTTATTAAAGGAGGCAACCAAGCTCGAACCTACAAAAGGTAAATTTGTCATGGGATTTGAAAAAGACGATCCGAAAGCTCGCGAAATTGTTCATTATTTTTATGGACCTAACCAAGCCCCTGGTAAGTATGTATCTATCAAGGGTATGGCAAAATCTAGCGTACCACCTAATTTTTCATTTTTCCCTGTGAACAATCAAGCAGCCTTACAGAATATCAAACGGTTAATGGATATATCTTTAGGTAATAAAAAATAAGAGCATGCAGCATGAGAGTCGTACATAATTTGACAGCTAGTGTAGGTAGGTGTTGTAGTTTTAATCTGTACTTTTCGCTAACTTACGATGAGCTAACCTCATTAGTACAAATAGATTTATTTCTTCTCTAATCCATGTTGCTCCTCAACTTTTTTTACTCATTGCTCATTTTTTTGCTTTACCAGTGCTGCTGGCAGAACAAAGAAAGGGTGGGGTACTATACCAATCTGCCATGTGTATGAGACTATTGCAAAATATGATCACAGGCTCGCTCAGAGTCAATAAAGGTACGTCCTAGTGAGTTTGCAATAGTCTCGTACCATGGCTCCTAGGTTGCCTAGATCACGAATGTTATCCAATACTAGGCTCTCGGTGTCAGTAGGGGGAGTAAACAACGCGCACCTAGTTCCAACTTTAGACTATCTTGGATAATCTTTAGAACCTTATTACATTTGCAAAATACCCTTGACTAGCTAAAAAATGGCAAGAATCTGCGAAATAACGGGCAAGAGGCCTCGAGTGGGTAACCGTGTCTCCCATGCTAAAAACAAGACGAAGAGGCGATTTTATCCTAATCTGCAGATGAAGCGGTTTTTCCTGGCTGAGGAAGATGCATGGGTAACTTTGAAAGTATCTACTTCTGTTCTTAGAACCATTAATAAAAAAGGCCTGAGTGTGGTGCTCAAAGAGGCAAAAAGAAGAGGAACTTTAGCGAAGGCACTCAACTGCATAGTAGCTGCTAAGTAATACATCATGTGTAGAATAAACCGGCTGTGTGATGGCAAGTAAAAAGGGAAACAGAATACAGGTGATATTGGAGTGCACAGAGCACCGAAAGGGTGGCTTGCCTGGTATTTCTAGGTATTCGACAGAGAAGAATAGACAAAATACGCCGGATAGGCTAGCACTGAAGAAGTATAACGCCATCTTAAAGCGGTACACTATTCACAAAGAAATCAAATAGCTACTATGGCTAAGAAAGTAGTTGCTACCCTTCAGAAAGGGGGTAGCAAAACCCTTGCTAAGATTATAAGATCGGTCCGATCACCTAAGACAGGAGCTTACACCTTTAAAGAGGAGATGGTGCCCACTGAGACTGTTAAGGAGGTAGCTTGCAAAGAAGGCGTAGCGTTGCAGTCCTGACGGATATTCATACAGTCTCGTATGCCTGTTGCAGTTATGGGGACTATAAGTTGGTATACTTCTTGTCAATCAACTACCTAATCACGGGGACATCTAAGGCAATACTAACCGAGCGCACCGGTAATCCTGGTATTAGTCGTCCTGCACCTGTTGTGAGTGCCTATGCTTTTTTGCTTTTCGAGGACTTGGAGAAGGAGCTGTGAGCAGCACACTTCGTGTCACTGTGTGTGTATGATTGCCTGTATGTGAGACTACTACAGTTAGTGTATATAGCTCTCCCGGGCCAATATCAATACTGGGTCTGGCCTCTATCTTGAATGAAACAGCTTCTCCACTTGAGAAGCTTGTATCTTGAGTCCCTAAGCAATTTACATTTGTCAGGAAGAGTGTTTCCAGGCTGCAAGAGTTTAAGGTGTTGTCGTAAATGAAACTATGGCGTTTCTTATCACTACTGCCCTTAACGCTACCTTTATTTTCTTCTAGCGTAGCCGTTACTAAGAAGTCTCCCAGCGCCATACCGTCGCTGTTAGGTTTGATGGTCACACTGACGAAGTTTTTCGTATGATTACTCCATGTTTCATTTCTCAATGTCACAGTAAACGTATGCGGAGTAGCTATTTGGCTGTTGATATCGCTTTCATCAGAGTCGGTACTTGCTGCCTGGTTAGGTAGTTCAGTATTCTGTGAGACAGTGTCTTCTAGTGCTGAACTACTCAACGGGATGAAAGGACTAGTTTCGAGAGTTTGAGGGTTTTCCTCCGCAGTACTCCTATCCTCCATGTGGGCTCGTAGGTCTACGGTTGGTATTGGGTGATCTGCAGGTGACATGACACTATCTGATCTTGTATTGAGGGCATTGTCAGGTACTTGAAGATTTATATCTGAGGTAGTTTCTTTTCCCGTTGGGTGTTGTGTACCTACACCATCTTGCTTGGCAGTGAGTGTGATGCTTTTCGTTTCTGTGTGTGGCTTTATCTCCTTGCGCTCCACTTTGATTATGAGTGTATAGGCGTCTCCTTCTTTGACTGTTGTGCTTGGTGTAGCTCTTATCCTGAATGCAATTTCTCCACCTTGTACAAAGTGTGTGTCTTCTTTCCCTAAGCAATTGGACTGTTTATTGACTAAAAATATCTTTTCAAGATGCTGATTATCAAGAGGACTATTGTAATCAAATGCTGCTTTCTTTGTGTGCCTGTTGCTACTACCTCTTACAATGCATTCGTGGTCTTTTCTAGAAACCGTAACAAAAAACTCCTCCAAACGCATTCCAGGACTGCCAGGCGTAATTCTTACTGTTATCAAATTGTCTGTGCCTTGATCTTTATTAATTTCGGTTACCTTTAGTTTGAACTTATTAGGATCTATGGCATCGCCATTGGGGACTGTGGTGGTATCTTCTGCCGTATCGAAGGAATGGCAAGCTCCCAGTGATAGGCACAAAAAGCTTGTATATACGGTGGCGATAAGCAAGGCTGATGATTTAATGCGCTGTGTTATTGTGTTTTTTAACATATCAATATGTCATATGGTGGCGTATTTGCTTTATCGTCTACTTATATTTCATATAATAGGCATATAAGCTATAAAATATCGTGTAATTATCCTAATTGTCATGTTATTTCTTCCTTTTACAACAAAATATATTCTGAGCTGATAACGCGCTTATCCTAACCTTCTAATTCTATGCACTCATTTTGTCATTTGCATTGCCACACCCAGTACTCATTGTTAGATGGAGCAGCTCAGATCAGTAACTTGGTGGGTAAAGCGCAGCAGTTGGGCATGCATGCCTTGGCCATCACCGACCATGGCAATATGTTCGGGGTCCCTCATTTTGTAGCTGCTGCTAATAAAATAGGGGTAAAGCCTATCGTTGGCTGTGAATTTTACATCGCCCCTGATAGGCACGACCATAAGGATAAGACACGCTACCATCAGGTGCTACTCGCCAAGAATGAAATCGGCTACAAGAACTTATCCACTTTGTGCTCGCTTGGCTTCTTAGAGGGATATTATTACAAGCCTCGGATAGACAAGCGCCTGATTAAGCAACATGTTGAGGGACTCGTGGCTACGACATGCTGTTTGGCCAGTGAGGTATTGCAAGCGATTCTGCGCAAAGGGGAAGTAGCAGCAGAAAAGTGCTTTCTAGAGTGGCTCGATATCTTTGGAGAAGATTATTATATCGAACTACAGCGCCATGGCATCCAAGCGCAAGACCAGTGCAATGAGGTGTTGCTTCGGTGGGCCAAGAAGCACCAAGTCAAGGTGATTGCCACCAACGATGTGCACTACGTAGACCAACAAGACAGTGAAGCACAAGATATCTTACTGTGCTTGCAGACGGGCAAGGATTATGCTGATCCTAACAGGATGCGTTTTGCCAATGATCAGTTCTTTTTGAAGTCGCCTCAGGAGATGGAAGCACTTTTTATCGATGTGCCCGAAGCTTTGGCAAACACCGAAGAAATTGCCGAAAAAGTGCAGTCCATTTCGCTGGAGCGAGATGTCCTTCTGCCTCTTTTTAATGTACCCGAAGGCTTTGCCACCCAAAGCGACTACCTCAGGCATTTGGCTTTGTCCGGCGCTAAGCAGCGGTACGGTACCCTGACAGCGTCACTCGAAGAGCGCATCAACTATGAGTTGGCTGTTATCCAGGAGATGGGCTTCCCGGGCTATTTCCTGGTTGTACAAGACTTCATCAACGCTGCTAGAAAGCTGGATGTGGTTGTGGGGCCAGGTCGAGGTTCTGTAGCAGGCTCTGTTGTGGCCTATTGTATTGGCATTACCAATATCGATCCGATACACTACGATTTGCTCTTTGAGCGGTTTTTGAATCCCGAACGCGTGTCTATGCCAGACATTGATATTGATTTTGACGATGATGGTCGCCAAAAGGTCATCGACTATGTGGTAGACAAGTATGGCAAGAACCAAGTAGCCCATATTATTACTTTCGGTAGCATGGGCGCAAAGTCTGCTATCAGAGATGTGGCGCGTGTACTAGGTTTGCCTTTAAGCAAATCCAATCAGCTAGCCAAGCTCGTTCCCGAGAAGCCTGGCACCACCTTGGCCCAAGCTTTTTCTGAAGTACCCGAATTGGCAGCTTTTAAAGATAATTTGAATACACCTGAGGAGAAAGTACTGACACTTGCCAAAACTTTAGAAGGATCTGCTCGGCACACGGGCATTCATGCTGCCGGTGTCATCATTGCGCCAGACAACTTGATGCATTACATTCCGGTCAAGTCTGATAAAAATTCTGATTTATTGGTCACCCAATACGATGGCTCTGTGGTAGAAAGTGTGGGTATGCTTAAGATGGATTTTTTGGGGTTGAAAACGCTGAGTATCATCAAAGATGCCCTGGCGCTTATTGAAAAAAACCACAGTCAGCGTATCGATGTTGACCAAATCGATCTTGACGACGAAAAGACCTTTGCACTTTACCAACGTGGTGATACCATTGCCACTTTTCAGTTTGAGTCCGAGGGGATGCGCCAGTGGCTGATCAAACTCAAGCCTAGCAACATCGAGGACCTCATTGCCATGAACGCTCTATACAGGCCTGGCCCCATGCAGTTCATCCCCAATTTTGTTGCTCGAAAACGCGGCCAAGAGGAGATCGGATACGCCCACCCGTTGCTCAAGGGTATCTTACAGAATACTTATGGCATTATGGTGTATCAGGAACAAATCATCCAAACTGCTCAGACGATGGCGGGATATACTTTGGGCGCTGCAGATTTGTTGCGTAGGGCTATGGGCAAGAAGAAAGCCAGTGAGATGGCCAAACAGCGTGAGGTATTTGTGGAGGGGGCGCAGGAAAAACACGGTATTGGCAGGCCTAAAGCGCTAGAAGTATTTGCGGTGATGGAGAAATTTGCGCAATATGGCTTTAATCGTTCTCACTCAGCAGCCTATTCCCTCTTGGCGTACCAGACGGCCTATCTCAAAGCCCATTATCCAGCCGAGTACATGGCCTCTGTGCTTACCCACAACCAAGGCGACATCGACAAGATTACCTTTTTTATGAACGAATGTAAGCGGCAAGGCATTCAAGTGTTAGGCCCTGACGTAAATGAGAGTGAAGCCACCTTTGACGTTAACCAAGCACAGCAAATCCGCTTTGGCCTAGGTGCTATCAAAGGCGTTGGGGAGGCTGCGGTAGAAGCAATCATTCGTGAGAGAGGCCTAGATAATGATTTTCAAGACATTTTTTCCTTTGCTGAGCGATTAAACCTCAAAGCGGTCAACAAAAAAACGTTTGAAAGCTTAGCGATGGCGGGCGCTTTCGATAGCTTCTCTCAATACCACCGTAGGCAGTATCTACATGCCGACCAAGGTGAGGCTTCTTTGATTGAGAAAGCCATCGCTTATGGCCAGCAGCAGCAGCAAGAGAAAGCTTCGGCCCAGCAGTCTCTATTTGTGGTGGTCAAAGAGCAAGCGGGAGCTTATAGCCAAAGACCAGAAATAGTGCCATGCGAACCGTATGAAGAACAAGACATGCTCCAAATGGAGAAAGAAGTGGTGGGATTCTATATTTCTGGTCACCCTCTAGACCGATATCGTATTGAACTAGAAAACTTCTGCAACTGCAATACACAAGACATACTGAATTTGCAAGGGAAAGAAGCGCAGCTAGCCGGTATCGTTACCGAGTTTAAGGCTAGGCAGAGTAAACACGGCAAACCCTTTGGGATATTTACTGTCGAGGACTATGAAGGAACTCTGACGTTATCTTTATTCGGCGAAGACTTCCTCAAGAATCAACATATGCTGCAAGTGGATACGTTCGTTTATATCACAGGCCCTGTCGTAGAGCGGTATAAGCAAGCAGGTATTTGGGAGCTAAAGCCCCGTAAGATAAGTCTACTCAGCGAGACCAGGGAAAAAATGAGCAAATCCTTGGAGATCCATCTATCTGCTCAACAGGTCAATGCTGACTTAGCCCATCGACTGGAGCAAACTTTTGTGCAGTATCCGGGTAGCTGCCCGCTGATGCTATACTTGACCGATCCAGAAGAAGCGATGCAAGTAATCAGCTTGTCTAGAAGGTACAAAGTTAAGCCTAGTAACGCATTCTTTGAGGCTGTACAAACTATTTCAGAGGTTACGTGTCGGTTACGGGCTTGATGAGAGAGGCATTCGGTTGACTCTTCTTTTGTACTAAACCAGACTTTAGTATAAAAGCGGTGATCTCTCTTCCCGGCATCGCTTTTGCCATTTTAAGGGCATTTTCTATGTGCTCTTTTACCGTATCATTATCCTTGCTGTTGAATTCTGCTAACTAGTATACAACTACCTGTGCGTTATCAGCATGCACAACTAACGCTAACACAGAAAGATGATCATATGTACACTTCATGCCTTCTTCTTTATTTATTTGAACTAAATACTTGATCACATCCCTATTATTTTTTCCATATTTTCCTGCAGCAGCGTAGTGTAAAGCAGATGCACCTTGATCATCCGTTTTGCTAATATCCACCTTTCTTTGTCGTACCAGGTACGCTATTATATCCAGGTATCCTCCAGCCGCTGCCATACCTAATGGCGTATTCTTTTTCCCATTTGTTGGCAGGCCTACGTTTACATTTCTCTTTTCGACTAGTTCTTTAACTAATTCTAGAAGACCTCTTGCCGCTACATAATGCAAGGGGGTGTATTCATATTGCGCAGTCGGGTTGCTATCGTTAATCCATGTGCTAGACCGTTTCAGAAATCCATTTTTTGATCCTTCATCAAGCAGTTGTTCTATTCCATCCCAAGCCGCTTCACTCTCCGAGTCCTCTTTTATTTGTGCTGCTATTTGCGTGAATGAAGTGAACCACTCTTTGTATGAGGGAGATGATATTTCATTCTTAGCCTTTTTAGCAATAGTTTGCTGCGCCTCATTTACATCTAACTGTGTATTGGCCAGTCGTTTTCTGGCTACTTCTTTACTACTTACTTTAGTTATAGTAGTAGCTTCATCAGCAGATGCCAATGTATTGCTCTGTGGTGCGCTGGTTATGGATTGCGATGCCACATCACGACTTGGCGCCACCCGGTCAGCATGTTTAGTATCGGGCGAGGAGTCGGAAGAACTGGTCGGGGCCAGTGTGGCACTCGACGGCTCTGGCGTTGTGTGTGTTTGTTTTCCCTGCTTAGACTGGGGTGTCTGTGCTGACAGAGCTGCTTGTCCCCTATCCTCCTCTCTAGCATGCAGACTTGGCTGCTGGCAGCCGTGGAAGATATAGGCACATAGTAGTAGGGCTGCTGTAGTCTGCGAAAGTTGCATGTGTGACATGGTGATGATTCTCTATGAAAGTGTGCATAGATAATCGTAAGCGGCATTGCTAAAAAGGTAGTGTTCTATATCATGATTTCATTGATCAAATACTCGCTGCAGTTGCTCTGTAGCAAACTATCGATTAAAAATTAGCAATGCCTCGCAAGCAATATAATGCCTGTATTTCAGATTTTATTACTTTTGAATTCGCATTTTTCATTCCTCTAACGCTAATCCGAATAATTAAAACCATGACAACAGAATCTACTCCCAAAGCATTAGAAATCACAGATGCCAGCTTCGAAACGACTATACAAAGCAATCGACCTGTTTTAATCGACTTTTGGGCTGCGTGGTGTGGTCCTTGCCGGACTATTGCGCCTGTCATTGAGGAGTTGGCGCAAGAACAAGCAACAGAGGGGCAGTTTGTGGTGGCTAAGCTTGACGTAGACCAAAATGCTGAGAGTGCGATAAAATATGGAGTACGCAGTATTCCTACGCTCATCATTTTCAAAAATGGCCAAGAGGTAGATCGTCTACTAGGGGGGCAGCACGCCAAGGAAGTGCTAAAGGCAAGGCTTGCTCAGCACATCGGGTAACGCCGAAGAAGTCGGCGTTCCTTACACTAGCACTCTAGAAAAGAGAATTTCTGAGAAGTCCTATGTTGTGGGCCTGCGTGGACTCGAACCACGGACCTCTACATTATCAGTGTAGCGCTCTAACCAGCTGAGCTACAGGCCCCTATTTTAAAAGCATGTCCTGCTGTTAGGGAAAAGCTGATTCCGAGGAACATCGCATGCTTCCCTTCCTCAGGAGGAGCTCCGCCCAAACAAATGCAAATTTATCATTTTCTCTGGCTCATCGCAAAGCTTTGCAAGAACCTGCCTTAACCTTTTTTACGTAAATTTGTCTTTCGTACAATATTAATTGTCCCCGCTTGACGATGCTATATTCTTCCAAACTCATAGAAGAAGCAGTGTATGAGATTGCTACCCTACCGGGGATAGGAAAAAAAACGGCACTGCGGCTAGCATTATTTCTACTAAAAGCCCCAAGAGCGCATACAGAAAGGCTGACGAAGACATTACTTAAGATGCGTTCCGACATACAGTACTGCCGTCATTGTCACAATGTTGCCGATGAATCTGTATGTAGCATTTGTAGCGATACACACCGTGACCAATCTATTATTTGTGTGGTAGAGAACAGCCAAGATGTGCTAGCGATAGAAAATACGGGGCAATACAAAGGTCTTTATCATGTGTTGGGTGGAATTATCTCCCCTGTCGAGGGAATTGGTCCTGATCAATTACAAATAGATTCTTTAGTCAAGCGTGTCCAAGAAGAAAAACCCCAAGAGGTTATATTCGCATTGAGTGCTACGATTGAGGGAGATACTACGGCATTTTACATCACAAAAAAATCAAGGAATACGCAGTCAAAGCTAGTTCTATTGCGCGTGGTGTGGCTATTGGCGGAGAGTTGGAATATACAGATGAGCTTACGCTGGGTAGGAGTATCACGGGCCGTGTAGCTTATCCATAATCTATGCCTAGGAATAGTATGCCGCACCTGTCTCGGATTTTCCTTCCTATCTCATTTTTTCTTGGTATAAGAATTACTAGATTTGCTTCGCATAAACTTTAAGACCGAGTCACCAAGATTCAATGGTCTGCTGCGTGCGAAAGACAAAGACCTTCAACCTATGAACTCAACAACAGAAACTTTTCAGTGGGAATCTACTAGCCCCACCACCCAGTTTGGTATCACCTATACAGATCAGGAAAAAGCAGCGTTGGCACAAAGCTACGAGGCTACTTTTACCGCTATGAAAGAATATGAGGTCGTTAAAGGCGAGGTAGTAGCTATCAGCGACCGCGATGTAATCATTAACATTGGCTTTAAGTCCGATGGTTTGGTGTCGCGCAACGAATTTCGTGATCTTCCTGATCTCAAGCCTGGTGACGAGGTGGAGGTGTACGTAGAAGCGCAAGAGGATTCGAAAGGCCAGCTTGTCCTCTCGCGAAAAAAGGCCAAACTAGTTAGAGGATGGGAGAAAATCCAAGCTACTGCAGATAACGACGAATTTATAGAAGGGCTGGTTAAACGTAGAACCAAGGGGGGATTGATCGTAGATATTTATGGCATTGAAGCCTTTCTGCCTGGTTCGCAGATTGATGTCAAGCCCGTAACTGATTTTGATGCTTATGTTGGTAAGTCTATTGATGTAGCGGTAGTAAAAATTAATCATGCCAATGATAATGTGGTGGTATCCCATAATATGTTGATCGAGAGGAGCTTGGAGAATAAAAAGAGTGCTATCATTGGTCATCTCGAGAGAGGACAAATTCTGGAAGGGGTCATAAAAAATATGACTAGCTTCGGTGTATTTATCGATCTAGGGGGCGTGGATGGATTGTTGCACATCACCGACATTGCTTGGGGCAGAATTGGGCACCCATCAGAAGTTTTAGAGAATGGTCAGAAGGTGAAGGTAGTAGTCATCGATTTCAACGAAGACAAAAAGCGAATCTCTCTGGGTATGAAGCAACTTGAACCGAACCCCTGGGAAGTATTGCCTGCTACCATTGAGGTAGGTGCCAAAGTCAAAGGCAAGATTGTCAATATAGCAGATTATGGTGTTTTCTTGGAAGTTATGCCTGGCATAGAAGGCTTGATCCACATTTCAGAAATGTCTTGGTCGCAATACCCGCGTAATATTCGAGACATTACTAAGATAGGCGATGAGCTAGAGGCGGAAATCCTGACGCTGGACCGCGAAGAGAAGAAGATGTCTTTAGGCGTCAAGCAGCTTACACGTGATCCTTGGGCTGCTTCTGAACTTCTAGCAAAGTATGCTGTGGGTACTAAACACCAAGGCACTGTTAGAAATATGACCCATTTTGGGATATTTGTAGAGCTGGAAGAAGGCATAGAGGGGCTACTTCATGTTTCAGACTTGTCTTGGACCCAAAAAATTAATCACCCTTCTGAGGTCTTGAAAACAGGTGATACCGTAGAGACCATGATCCTTGAGATCGACCAAGAAAATAAAAAGCTGGCTTTAGGCCGCAAGCAACTAGGTGAAAATCCGTGGGATAAGTACGAAGGAATATTTAGGGTAGGTTCGGTCCATCAGGGTACTATCAGTAAAAAGATGGATAAAGGTGCTCTGGTACTGCTACCTCATGACGTGGAGGGGTTTGTTCCTAAACGCCACATGATTAAAGAAGATGGCCAAGACGTATCGACGGGTGAGTCGCTTATGTGGAAAGTCATCGAGTTCTCTAAGGTCAACAAAAAGATCTTTGTCTCTCATACAGCTGTCTTTACAGAGGCCAAAGGTCACTCAGATGCATCTAAAGCCAATCAGCATTCACGTGCTGTTAGTAATGCTGTGGTAGAGGAGAAATCTACTTTGGGAGACCTGGAAGCCTTAGCTTCTTTAAAAGAAAAAATAGATGCGGCAGGAGAAAGCGCTGAGCGAAAGTGACGCTCTGGTAGCCTTAGGAGAGTAATGCTACAAAGGCCGTCTGTCCATGTGTATCAGGGTCGCGTGGCCGAGTGGTTAGGCAAAGGTCTGCAAAACCTTCTACGGTGGTTCGAACCCACTCGCGACCTCTTTTGGTGCTGTCCCTATTGACTAACCTGTAATTGCCTGGGTGGCGGAATTGGTAGACGCGTTGGTCTCAAACACCAATGGTAGCAATACCGTGCCGGTTCGATCCCGGCCCCAGGTACATTTTAAGGATCTGCCTGAGGTGCTTACGGTAAAAAAATAGGCACCGCTATCTTTTCTTACTTGGGCTTGATTTCCCGTACTTTCTCAGCAATATTTTTTCTTTTCTTTTTATGAAAGGCACCCTGATAGTTGGGATCTTCTTTTTGACGTTGCCAATCTATTGTGCGTGCTATGGCCTGTTTTTCTTCCCAGCTAGTGGGTTTTTCTACTAATTCGACTGGAAGCGAGGTAATCGGGATTTTTTGCCCCATCCATTTTTCAATCTGCTGTACGTGGTATTCTTCTGCTTTATTGGCGAATGTGATTGCTCGGCCCGTGGCAGTGGCTCTGCCTGTTCTGCCAATACGATGTACGTACGTTGCGGGCGAAGTGGGTACTTCAAAGTTGATGACGTGACTGACCTGGTTTACGTCAATGCCTCTGGCTGCTACATCTGTCGCTACTAAGATGCGCACCATGCCTGCTTTAAAAGCATTTAATGTATTGATGCGTGTATTCTGCCCTTTGTTGGCGTGAATCACCCGAACCTCGCCTGCTACCTTCCTTTGTAAAAAATGTGCCGTATTATCAGCTGTTTTTCGGGTACGCGTAAAAACGATTACCTTGTGAAAAACAGCAGCGTCAGCCAGTAATAAGACGAGTAATTGGGCTTTTGTGGGTATGTTAGGTACTAGATAGCACTGCTGGCTTATGGAAGCAAAAGGGATTGCTTGGGGGGTGATTATGATTTTTGCAGGCCCGTTAAAAAAATCTTCTGCGCGCTTTAAGGGTTGTTTTTCCATGGTAGCAGAAAATAGTAGTAGCTGCCTCTTTTTGGGTAGTAATGCCAGTATATCTGTGAGTTGAGAGAAAAAAACCGTATTCAAGAGTTTATCTGCTTCGTCAAGAACTACGTGTTTTACTGTTCGTAGCTGTGGTATATTGCTGTGATGATACAAGTCGAGTAGTCGCCCTGGTGTGGCTACCAAAAGATCGATACCTTGCTTGACAGTTACTATTTGCTTGGCAGGCCCTACTCCTCCATAAAGGCAAGCATAGCGTAAGTCTGTGTACTTGGCTAGTGTGGCTAGCTCGTGTGCAATTTGTATGACGAGCTCTTTACTCGTAGCGAGGATCAATGCTCTTGGATAAGACCCTTTTGCATACTTAAGGTGCATGAGCAGGGGAAGCAAGTAGGCAACTGTTTTGCCTGTGCCTGTCTGAGCCACACCTAACACATCTCTCCCCTGCAATATTAGGGGGATAACCTTTTGTTGGATAGGTGTAAGTGTCGTGTACCCTACTTCTTGGAGTGCTTTTAACAGCTGCCTATTGAATTGGAGGGTATGAAATGAAGAGGGAATAGTGGTCATATTAGGTGCTAGAATTGTGCTTGGGATAGAATCTTTGTATCTATCTTGGATTGACACATCCTTGCCTTCTTATGTAAAAAGACTATTGTAAAGATCGCTAGAAAATACCTTTGTTAGATCTGGATGAGCCTAAGGTCACACTGTGCAGCAATGCTGCACAGTAAAAATCGTCATATGTCTTGTATAATGCAATCCACGTTGTCCAATTTATTTATCTTAGGGCGATAAATCCTGAAAGAGCGATATGAAGCACACAGGTCCAACAACCCTCAAGGAAGCGTTGCAGCAGATGAAGCAAAACTCTCCCTATAAACATAAGCTGGAGGAGGCTACGTTGGTCTGCGCGTGGAAAACAGCGATGCCTAAGGTAGTAAGTACAAGAACAGAGCGTACGTTTTACAAACAAGGAAAGTTCTTTGTGCAGCTTAGTTCGGCACCGCTCAGGCAAGAACTCCAGCTTAACAAAATCAAGGTACTTGAGTTGCTACAAGTACATGCTCAGGGGTGTGGTCTTACAGATGTAGTTTTTTTGTAGTAAGGTCCTACCTCAAAGAGGAGTATGGCAGGTCAGTCTTTTATTGCTCCTCAGTAAGTAGATATATACATAGCCTCTTAAGGCCACTGTATTGAGATACTTAAGATATTTTTTGCTAGAGGCGCTGCTGTGGTCACCTGTAATTGTTGTGTATAGCTAAGTTTCCATTATTTTCATGTACCATGATCAATGAGTTGATATTCTTTGTTAGGACCCATTTCCAGCGATCTGAGAACAGCTTGATGCGGATCATTTTACTTAATGTACTTAGCTTTTTGGCTTTGCTGCTACTCAAGATTACGTTCGTGATCGCTGGGTATAAATCGGCATACATGGCGCTGTTACAGCGCTTGGTGCTTCCCGCCTTGTGGCCCACGTATATTCATCAGCCATGGACCTTGTTCACCTACTCTTGGGTACACGTATCGTTTTTCTCAACTTTTTGGGGACTCTTGCTACTGTATAGCATGGGGAACGTGGTTGTAAGGCGTTTAGGCAGCCGACATTTTTTGGCAATTTACCTACTAGGGGGACTAGCAGGAGGGTCTTTGTTTTTGCTCTTGTACAATATTTCGCCCTACTTCCATGGAGCTAGTACGAGCCTTTTAGGCTTTCCCGGTGGCTTATACGCTGTTATGGTAGCGGCGGCTACACTATCTCCCCAGCTTTCTTTTTCGCTTTTTCCTCCCCTGCAACTCAAGTACATCACTGGTTGCTTGGTACTGCTTTCGTTGGTCAATCTAGTGGGCGCTGAGCCTGCAGCAAGTATTGCTCATCTAGGTGGTGCCTGGCTGGGGTATGCTTATGCCCACTGGTTGCAGCGAGATCATACTTGGTGGCGTCGATGGTGGCTACGTTTTAGAGGTTCGAATCTTAAGGTGACGTACAAAAGCACTACTCCCTGGGCGTCCAAGGATGCTTACGAGCCCGTGGACCAAGCCAGTCTAAACCGCATTCTAGACAAAGTGGCTACTTCAGGCTACGAGAGTCTGTCTCCAGCTGAGAAGCAGCAGTTATTTAATGCCGGTAGATAGACAACTAGCACGCATAATCTTACGTTGACTTCTTAAATCCCTATTCACCTATGCGTAATAAATGGACTAAGCTATTCTTTGGGCTTCTAGGCTTTGAATTATTGGGATCGGAACTCATCAAGCAGTTGGCCAAGGGCTTACGTGGCCTAAAAATAGATCTCAGGAGGCTGCTAGTAGCATGGGTCATCAAGGCAGCTACCTTGTTGCTGCTGCTGTTCATTGCTCAGGGGGCATTACTTTTTGGCCTTGGTGCCTTGGCGTTGTACCTCAATACACTACTGAGTAGTAGCTACCAAGGCTTTCTGATCGTCTCGGGGGGATGCACGGTTTTATTGTTGTTATCCTGGCTGCTAAGTCGGTTACGTTAGTCGCCCCTTAAGAAGGGGGTATTGCATCGAATACTAGGCGTTAAGAGCGTTATTTTTGAATTTATTTTAAGGCATTGCTAAAAAGGTAGCGTTCCATATCATGATTTCATTGATCAAGCGCTCGCTGCAGTTGCTCTGCAACAAACTATTGATTAAAAATTAGCGATACCTATTTCAAAAATAAGCTAGAAAAAAACGCAAGAAAGGTACAATTTCCCTTCTAAACCTTACAAAAAATGAGGGTCGCCTCGCCGGTGAGGACAATCACGGTCTCCGGCTTTCTTGACGCGCGCTACACCAAGGCGACAATTTTGTATTGCGGAATATGTCTTTCCCCAAATTAGGGACCCGCTTAGGGGATTGGGGCCTTAGCTTGGCGCTGCGTCAGGCGCTGTCTGAGCACACCGCAGGTGAGCGAGTTTGCCTCGTCTGCACCTAAGAGCCAGCCAAGGTAGGCCGGTTCCCTCAGCGGTGACTTTTTTCGGTTCCTTTTTGTGTGGCAGACAAAAAGGAATGCTCTCACCCGGCAAGAGCAAACAACGTATGCCCCGCTGAGTACTGTGTTTGGAAGTGTGCTCTTAAAGGACAACTACAATTAGTATTGTTGCCCTGGATCAATTTTTTCTGGGAGCGTAGATAAAAAATCGGCTGTTTTAGTGTTTCTTCCCCAAACGTTCATGGGCCTTAAAAACGTTGCGAGTTTCTCATAGCCATCTCCCCATTACGTAACTTGCCGGCTGAAATTCCAAACTTCATCTTGAACCTACGGCAGAAGTAGGCAGGATCTTTGAATCCCACTGCCCGACTAATGTCATTGATACTCTTTGGGGTAGTTCTGAGCAGCTTAACTGCCTGCTCCATACGTTGATATTCAATATAATCTTGTGGATTGCAGCCTGTATGCATCTTAAAAAACTGCCCCAAGTAATCTTCCGTGACATTCGCAACGGCGGCCAGTACTCTATTGGATAAGTCGCTATGCAGTTTTCTTTGAATGTAATCTAAGATGCTGATGATGCGTGAATTATTAAAATGATGCATGTGCTTAGTCATTTCTCTAACAAAAAGATTTTTAGCGACAAGATACCTGAATATCTCAATGACCAGCTGCTCTGTGTACGCTTTGAGCATCCTGCTGCGACCTACCGATTGGCTATGGCTTTCTATAAATATACTGCTAAGCGTAGTGTATAGCGGTACATCACCTTTGATCACAAAAGCTGGAGCGCCCAAATGCCTAAAGAGATTGGCCGTATTGAAGATTCGGGCATCAAAGGTGATGTAACTAAAGTTATCGCACTGTGTTGTACAGGCTGTAGCTGGAACTACCTGAAAGTACTGCCTGGTCTCGGCGATGAGATCGTTGTTGTTCAGGGTCACTGGACTGCTGCTCCCGTAGGTGAGGGTCACAGGCTGGCCACTTGCGATGAACAACATATCTCCTGCTTCTACCGTCAGTTTTTTGTCTGCTTGTAAGCAGGTAATTTGGCCATTATTGAGAAGAATGAGCGTATTCTCAACGTCCTGAAAATCCTTGACAGTTAGTGATTGCAGGAGCTGAATGTGCCTAGCCTTGATAAAAGTGATGGCCAGCGAATCAATGATTTGGCTATACTCCTTTGAGTCAATACTATTGCGTGTATTCAAGGTTTTAAAGAGAAAGCTTACACAACAAAGATATAAAAGCAGTCGAATAGCCTAAGTTTGAGGGCGAGTGAGGGTGTGTGCTTTCGTATATGCTCTCCACCCCGTTACGTAATTTTGGTTTGCATTATACAGCAAGCTACCCGCTTTCGGTCCCGTGCTGGTCATGGTATAGTGTGGGCCTCCGCTTTTTTGTTCTCTCTAAGGCCTTTTCATAGCGCCATTGTTGTATAGCACTGGCATTGCCAGACCGTAATACATCAGGCACGCTCATATCCTGGAAATTGGCTGGCCTTGTGTAAGCAGGTGGCGCTAGTAGATTTTCTTGAAAAGAGTCTGTTAATGCTGAAGTTGCGTCCGATAGTACACCCGGTAGTAGCCTGACGATTGTATCTACTAGAACAGCAGCTGCTAATTCTCCTCCGGATAAGACATAATCACCAATGCTGATTTCTCGCGTAATAAAGTGCTCACGTACTCTTTCATCTACTCCTTTATAATGTCCACATAGGATAACGAGATTCTCTTGTAGAGACAGCTCATTGGCTACCTTCTGAGTCAGTGGCTCTCCGTCTGGCGCCATGTATATAAACTCCTGATAGTCTACCTTTGCTTTAAGTGCATTGATGCAACGTACGATGGGCTCTATCATAAGCAACATGCCCGCTCCACCGCCGTACAAGCAATCATCTACCTGGCCGTATTTATTTACGGCGTATTCCCTCAAATTGTGAATGTGTATGGCTATTTTTGCTCGGTCTACAGCCCTTTTGACTATAGAATGCGAGAAAGGACTTTCTAAAAGCTGCGGTAAACAGGTGATGATATCTATCCGCATAGGTACTGGGCCCAAGTCTTGTTTGTCTTAACTGAGTGTGTACTTGGCGCTTTTCGCAACACTGGTAGCGAGGGAGGGAGTCGAACCCTCGACCTCCGGGTTATGAATCCGACGCTCTAACCATCTGAGCTACCTCGCCAAGAAGGCCCTATTATACGCAATGTGCATCAAAATACAATTTGTGATATGCATACTTTTGCTGGATTTTTGTCTTTATACTGATGAGTAGATGAAAAAAATTGATAAACTAATTTTCCGCTCTTTTCTAGGCCTGTTCGTGCTTACCGTTTGTGCCGCTTTTTTTGTGCTCTTGATGCAGTTTTTTCTTGTCAACTTTAATGAACTGATTGGCAAAGGCTTGGGGCTGACTATATATGTGCAGTTGGCCTCTTACGTTGGCATTATGGCAACCAAACAAGCTTTTCCGTTGGCTATATTGCTGGTTTCTATCATGGCACTGGGCCATCTTAGTGAGCACCACGAGCTCACGGCACTGAAGAGCGCAGGTATCTCCTTGCCCAGGGTCTTATTGCCTCTCTCCTTTTTTGTATTGCTACTTAGTATGCTCGTGTTATTATCCAACAGTTACGTGGTGCCTCGTGCCTACCTGGATGTCTACAGTTTGTTGTATGATTTAGGGAAAAAGAAGCCTTCTGTAGCCATCAAAGAAGGCGTCTTTTACGACGGTATACCCGGCTATAGTATTAAAGTTCAAAAAAAACTAGACGATCAAAAAACCCTACAAGGCATCATGCTCTATGACCATACTCAGGGTAGTGGTAATGTATCGTTGACTATGGCTGAATCAGGTAAGATATACACCACCCATAACGAAACATATTTGGTAATCGAGCTATTCAATGGGCACAATTATGTAGAAATTCCCTCCCATACTGATTTTTCTACGGTTCATGATGCGCCGATAGCTCAGTTTTACAGAAGTAGCTTCAAAGCCCAAAAATTACTCGTCACTTTGGAGGCACTCCAACTTTCCAGAACAAAGAAAGAGCTCTTTGCTAGTTCCTATAGAACCAAAAATACACGACAGTTGGGTACCGATATTGTTGCTATGCAAAGCGCTATACAAGAAGCCAAGCAGTCTTTGAGTGCAGAGGCATCACGCTTTCTCATCGCACCCAGCAGTGCCGATATAGCTACTGAAGCAACGGTGCCGCAGGAAAATCTGTGGGCAGTAGCCAATATCTTGCGTCTAAAAAAATCCGTTGAGCAGTACTATCGTGCCAAAGCCCAGGACGAAGAAATGCGTTCTGGCAGTGAATTGCTGGCAGCGTTATCCATACCGTATAAAGCTACAGACTTGGTACACATCTATGGAACAGCCCTGGATCGGGCCAATATTTTTAGGGAGGAATTAAAAGTGCAAGATGCCGAGATCAAACGTCTAGCAAAAGAGATCAAAGCGCATCAATTGGCACGGGATAAGATGTTGGCATGGGCAGCCAGCTGTATCCTTGTTTTTCTGATTGGCGCACCCCTAGGTGTGATTATCAAGAGGGGGGGGCTAGGCATTTCTTTATTTATTGCGACGGGTCTAATAATCTGGCACTTTTTATTTGAAATGTTAGGAGAAAAGTGGGCCCAAGAAGGATTTATCAGTGCTTTCAGCGGTGCTTGGCTGGCTAATTGGTTATTGCTTCCTTTTGGGATATACTTTCTACAGCAGGCATATCAAGATACCCATTTTTTAGAAGGCGATTTTTATAGGATACGTCTTATAAGACTTTGGAAACGCGTACGCCGGTTTATCCGCCCGCGGCGCTCTTCGCATAGCTAATGTTGTGCGTATGTAAAAGGAGTTGCTGTACTTTGTTTTATTGATTACCTTTGGGTTTGTTTTTGAACGGCCTACAGAAAATTCGATGAGACTAACCAAAATAGAGAAAGAGACTTTATTTGAAACGTTCGGTGCCAAAAAGTCAGTGCAGGATACGGGATCTACAGAATCGCAGGTAGCTATTTTTACCCACAGAATTAAACACCTAACGCATCGCTTAAAGACTCATAAAAAAGATAAGGCTTCTAGGTTAGGCTTGACGAAGCTTGTTGGTAAACGGAAGCGTTTATTGTCCTATCTCAAGCGAGAAGATTTAGCAAGATATCGGTCGATAGTAGCTGGCCTTGGTCTGAGGAGATAGAGCTACGATCAAAAAACAGATACGCACAGGGCCGTATGTTTGGTTTTCCTTCGAGTTACCCTATTTCTTCTTCGGTTAGACCAGGCATTACAGCAGCATCCTATTAATGTCCCCCAAGACTTATACTGAACCAAATGAATATACAATCTATAGCCAAGACCATACAACTTTCTGACAACCGAATCATCACTATTGAAACAGGCAAGCTAGCCAAACAGGCGCACGGCTCAGTAGTAGTGAAGATGGGTAATGCCATGCTTCTTGCTACTGTAGTAGCCCAGAAGGAGCCCAAAGAAGGCGTAGACTTTTTACCCCTTTATGTAGATTATCAAGAGAAATTTGCAGCAGCAGGCAAGATTCCAGGTAGTTTTCTTAGGCGTGAAGGAAGATTAGGAGATCATGAAGTGCTAATTGCACGTTTGGTAGATCGTGCTATCCGGCCACTCTTTCCCCCAGGATACACGGCCGAAACGCAGGTGAATATTTCACTCATATCTGCCGATGAAGATGTATTGCCTGATGCACTGGCAGCACTAGCAGCGTCTGCTGCCCTAGCGATTTCCCCTATCCCTTTTGCAGGTCCTATATCTGAGGTGCGTGTGGCCAGAATAGATGGTCGGTTATGCATCAACCCAACTCCTAAAGCCCTTGAGACGGCTGATATCGACTTGATTGTGGGTGCTACAGCGGAAAACATCTTGATGGTTGAAGGAGAGATGAGTGAAGTGCAGGAGGAAGAGATGATAGCAGCGATACAATTTGCCCATGAGGCTATCAAGCAACACTGTCAGGTCCAGGTGGCCCTTGCCCAGGCTGTAGGTGTAAATGCGCCAAGCCCCGTGGAGGCAAATCCACAAGAAGCGCCCGCACCCGCATGGAAAGAGATGCTATTCGAAGCGTTGTATGATAAGGTTTATGCCGTCAGTCGGCAAGGGATCAACAACAAACAGCAGCGCAAAGAAGCCCTACAAGCTATTGCCCAAACTTACTTACAAAGCTTGCCCGAAGACCAGGAGATAGCCCCTTGCTTGTTTGATGACGTATTCCACAAGATAGAAAAACAAGCCGTCCGCTCCTTGGTTTTGGAGGAGGGGATACGCCTAGATGGCAGAAAGCTAGACGAGATTAGACCTATCTGGACAGAAATAGACTACCTGCCCGCTGCGCATGGTTCTTCTATATTCACGAGAGGAGAAACCCAGTCTCTCACTACAGTAACACTGGGTAGTAAACTCGATGAGCAGCTTATAGACCGTGTTATGACGAGTGGTTATAGTAAGTTTATGCTCCACTATAACTTTCCGGGCTTCTCTACTGGAGAAGTGAAGCCCAATCGAGGTCCTGCTAGGAGAGAGATAGGGCATGGCAATCTAGCCATGCGGGCCTTGAAGAAGGTATTGCCTCCGGAAGAGGAAAATCCTTATACGCTCCGCATAGTCTCAGATATTCTAGAGTCCAATGGTTCTTCTTCCATGGCTACGGTATGTGCAGGGTCCCTCGCTTTGATGGATGCAGGAGTGCGTATTAAAGCCCCTGTGTCTGGGATTGCGATGGGGTTGGTCATGGATCCTACTACTGGAAAATATGCGGTGCTTTCAGACATTTTAGGTGACGAAGATCATTTAGGTGATATGGACTTCAAGGTAGCGGGTACACAAAACGGTATTACCGCTTGTCAAATGGATATCAAGGTCGCGGGGCTATCTTACCAAATACTAGAAGAGGCCCTGGCACAGTCCAAAGCAGGGCGGCTACATATTCTTGAGAAGATGAACGAGGGAATAGCTAAGCCAAGAGAGGACTACAAGCCCCATGTACCCCGAATAGAAATGATGCAGATTGCTAAAGACATGATTGGCGCTGTCATTGGTCCGGGGGGCAAGATAATTCAGGAAATCCAACGAGAGAGTGGGGCTACTGTGCTTATTGAAGAAGACGACGGTGTAGGTATTGTCAAGTTCTTTGCCCCCAACCAGGCTGCTATCACCAAAGCAGAGCAGCTTGTAAAAGCAATTGTTGCTGAGCCCATTGTAGGAGAAATATACACGGGTAAGGTAAAAAATGTGAAAGAATTCGGTGCTTTTGTAGAGTTTATGCCTGGTAAAGACGGCCTATTACACATCTCCGAAGTGAAGTGGGAGCGCATAGCAGATCTAGGAGGTATTCTAGAAGTAGGCGAAGAGATACAAGTCAAGCTCACCGATATAGACATAAAGACCGGAAAATATAGGCTCTCTCGCAAGGCCTTGCTGCCCAAGCCTTCAGAGGCTACTGGTGTCTAACATCCATATGAAGAACTAGTAGTCGTTATGTGTGCTTGCTTTGTTGCGCTGCAACCCACCTAGTACTATTTCTATTCATGCTATTTCAAAACTTACCCTTTAACATCTATGAGACAGTTAAAAATAAGTAAACAGATTACCAACCGAGACAGCCAATCATTAGATAAGTACCTACAAGAAATTGGGAAGGTAGATCTATTGACTGCCGACGAAGAAGTAGTCCTGGCTAAGCTCATTAAAGCGGGTGATAAGTTAGCACTAGAGAAACTTACCAAGGCCAACCTCCGCTTTGTCGTCTCTGTAGCCAAGCAGTACCAAAACCAGGGTTTGTCTTTGAGCGATCTGATCAATGAAGGAAACTTGGGCTTAATTAAGTCAGCACAAAGATTTGATGAGACAAGAGGCTTCAAATTTATTTCCTATGCCGTGTGGTGGATTCGGCAATCCATTCTACAGGCTTTGGCAGAGCAGTCTAGGATTGTACGGTTGCCTTTGAACCGGGTGGGTTCTTTGAATAAGATATCGCGGACTTTCTCTCAGCTAGAACAAAAGTATGAGCGTGAGCCTACCCCTGAGGAGCTAGCGGAAGTGTTAGAAGTTAGTGCCAGCGAGGTAAGAGACACCATGAAGGTGTCGGGCAGGCACGTTTCGGTCGATGCTCCCTTTGTCAAAGGAGAAGAAAACAGCCTATTGGATGTTTTAGAAAACAATTTTGAAGAAAAGCCTGATAATGAGCTAATGCACGATTCGTTGCGCAAAGAAATACGTCGGTCGCTGGCTACACTTACGGAACGGGAAGCCGACGTAATCCTGCTCTACTTTGGTTTAGAAGGTACACATCCCATGACTTTGGAAGAGATAGGTGCTCGCTTCCATTTGACCCGCGAGCGTGTACGGCAGATCAAAGAAAAGGGCATCAAGAAACTTAGGCAGTCCTCGCGCAGCGATACTTTAAAACCCTACCTAGGCTAAGTCATTTTCTCTATGGACACCACCATTGCCAATGTGCTCATCATAGGCTCAGGACCTGCCGGTTATACTGCTGCTATCTATGCTGCTAGGGCTGGCCTCCATCCCATACTCTATCAGGGGTACCAGCCTGGAGGCCAGTTGACCATTACCACCGATGTAGAGAACTACCCCGGCTACCCTGAAGGCGTACAAGGCCCGCAGATGATGGTCGATTTTCAAGAGCAAGCGCAGCGGTTTGGCACTACGGTCCATGCGGCCAATGTTACCGCTGTGAACCTATCTGCTTACCCTTACGAGGCCGTCATTGATGATCAGCATACCATCAGGACGAAGTCTATCATTATTGCTACAGGCGCTGCAGCCAAGTGGCTAGGTTTGCCTTCTGAGGAGCGGCTTAATGGTAAAGGCGTTTCTGCTTGTGCTACTTGCGATGGATTTTTCTTCAGAGGACAGGACGTGGCTGTAGTGGGAGGGGGTGATAGTGCTGCAGAAGAAGCTTCGCATTTGTCTAATATTTGCCGTAAGGTCTACATGCTTGTGCGTAGAGATAAGTTACGTGCTTCAGCCATCATGCAGCAACGTGTACGCAACAAGCCTAATATCGAGATCCTCTGGAATACTGAGGTAGAAGAGGTATTAGGTATAGAGACTGTAACAGGTGCACGCGTCATTAACAACCAGACTAAGCAAATAAAAGAAATACCCCTCCAAGGCTTTTTTGTAGCGATTGGCCACCAACCTAATACCGCTTTATTCGCTTCCTACCTAGATCTGACTCCCCAGGGCTATATTCAAACTATCCCAGGTACTACCCAAACTAATATTCCTGGTGTCTTCGCAGCAGGTGATGTCCAAGATTCCGTATACAGGCAAGCAGTGACCGCTGCAGGTACAGGATGCATGGCCGCATTAGATGCAGAGCGATTTCTGGCTACGCAGGATAGCTAAACTTAGTACAACTTGCCGTAGCGTATGCCTACCCCCACATCGTGTTGCAGATCTTATCTACTGAGCGTTTATCTGCAACATGCTATCAATAATGCAGTGAAAATCCAGTCCTAACGAAGGCTCCCCTGTTTGTTACGATTCCTTCTGTAAATCCTACATCTTTGTATAAGATGGACGTATGCAAGGAAATCAGCTTTCCAAGTTTCAGTTTGTTTTCAATGCCGACCATGCCTCCCCAATAGTTCCTGTCCTCGATTGCATCACCGATTTTTTGTTGCATTTTGGGCTGGTACCACAAATTCCCTACTACATCCAAGCTATAATTTTTATAGGTCCATAATCTATCGGTCTGCACCTGTATTCCACCATAGCCCTGTGTGTAGTAAGGTGAACGGCCGCCACTGATGCTTACCAAGAAGACTTTATTGCCATGACCTAGGTAGTTATCTATATAGTACATTAGGCCAAAGGGAGTTAAGCCCATTCTGACTAGTGGCATATAGTTGACGTGACCCAACACAGCATGAGGAATGACAGCTGTGTCCCTTCCTGTGCGTAAATAATCCCAGTAAGCCCAAACGGATACATATAAAATAAGGTTGAGCAGAAATACGAGCGTGCCTTTTGCCAACATATCGATATCAATACACGCTGCATTGTGCTTATGGTTGATCTCTTCTATATAATTCACTACATCATTTCCGGGAAGATTACGTATTTTCTGCGAAGTGTAAGTTGATAAGATATATCTTGGTAGGTTGCTATAGGCGTTCCAGAGTAGACCACATGTTCCACGATCTAGCGAAAGATTCCGGAAATTCTTGAACAGAAGTTGCTGTGCCAGAATGCTATTCGCTTCACACCCTCCTATTGTTATCAGCAGCTGTTCATCTGCTGATAGAGAACGATTAAATAGGAAGTAGTGTGTCGCACCTCCCCTCAAGCCCCAGGCCATAATAGAATAGGAGCATGGTACTCTAAAGCTTCTTAATCTGAATCCATGCCTATAAACTTCGTGATTGATTACTCCCAGGAGTTTATTAAACACCGTATTGAGAGCGGTTGTTGTGACCCTACCCCATATACCATGCTGTGCATAGTAGGAATAAGAAAATCCATTTTTTGCCTCATCACAGAGTGCTCTACTCGATAAAATGATGGAGGCAAAGGAGTGGGGAGATCCGTAACGATCAAAAATGAACGCTTTCTCTTGACACTTTTCTTCGATAGCGTACGCAGTCTTTGTCCATGTTATGAGTAAGCATAATACCAAGACTTGGTAAACTAGCTTTTTTGAACTGTGATAGGCAAGCCCATTCGAATGATTAATATACATATTTGTGTAATAAACAACAAATATAAGATTCAAACGACTACATTGACAATTCTTTGCGGTACAATAATGACTTTTTTAAGAGTTCTGCCTTGGGTCCATTTTTGAACATGGGCATCGGCTAGTACTGCTTGTTCGATCTCGTGTGTAGGGGTATCTACGCTAAAGGATAAGTGAGCACGTACCTTACCATTCACGGTAATAGGATATTCAAAGACATCTTCTTGGATGTAGGCGGTATCCCACTGTGGCCAAGGGGCCTTTATTACGCTAGTATCATGCCCCAGACGCTGCCAGAGTTCTTCGGCTATGTGGGGAGCAAAAGGCGCCAATAGTACCACCAAGTCTTCCAATACCTTTCGATGATTGCAAGGCAAAGCAGTGAGCTCGTTGACACAAATCATAAAAGCACTCACAGCAGTATTGAAGGCATAACGTTCAATGGCTTCTTGTACCTTTTTGATGGCCTTATGTAGGATCTTAAGTGCCTGGGGAGGAGGGGGTGTATCTGTGATGACTACGTGCCCTGCTGTGTTATGGAATAGCTTCCAGAGTTTGGTTAAGAACCGAAATACGCCCTCGATACCGTGGGTATCCCAGGGCTTGGATTGCTCCAAAGGACCTAAAAACAAAGTGTAAAGCCGTAGTGTGTCCGCACCGTACTGTGCTATGACTGTGTCTGGATTGACGACGTTGTACTTAGACTTAGACATTTTTTCGATCTCACTACCACAGATATATTTCCCATTTTCTAGGATGAAAGTAGCTTGTTCCAACTCGGGTCTCCATTGTTGAAATCTTGCAATATCTAAAACGCCATCTTTTACTAAATCAATCAATACATGCATAGGCACCGTATCATACTGTTTCCGGTATCCATGACTGACAAATTGTTGGGTGCCTTTGATGCGGTAGACAAAATAAGATTGGCCTTGAATCATGCCTTGGTTGACTAGCTTTTGGAAAGGCTCTTGGACATTGACATGTCCAATATCATACAAAAACTTTGTCCAGAAACGGGCATATAAGAGATGGCCCGTAGCATGCTCTGCGCCTCCCATGTATAGATCTACTGCTCGCCAGTAAGCTTGCGAAGCTGGGTCTACACAAGCTTTTTCATTATGGGGATCCATATAACGGAAGAAGTACCAGCTCGAGCCAGCCCAACCCGGCATCGTATTCAGGTCTAGCGGATCTCCAGCTACGGTATGCCAGTGGTCAGCGTGCCCCAAAGGGGGCTGGCCCGTGGGGGTGGGCTGGTACGTTTTGACCGCAGGGAGCATCAGAGGGAGTTTATCCTCGGGTAGGGTATAGGGTATGCCTTCTTGGTAGTAGATGGGAAAAGGCTCCCCCCAGTAACGCTGTCTACTAAAGATGGCATTACGCAAACGAAAGGTGATGGTCGACTTACCTATTTGATTGATTGTCAGCTTGCTTAGTACTGTTGCTTTGGCTTCTTCTACTGTGAGGCCGTTTAAAAAATCGGAGTTGATGAGCTTACCCGTTTGGGTTTCATGGGCTGCTTGGCTAACCTCACCACCGGTAACCACTTGCACTATGGGCAAGTCCAACTGCTGGGCAAAAGTATGATCCCGGCTGTCGTGTGCTGGCACCCCCATGACTGCTCCGGTCCCATAACTGGCTATGACATAATCAGACACCCAAATTGGCAATGGCTTCCCCGTAAAAGGATGCTGGCTATAGGTACCCGTAAATACGCCAGATACATGCTTTACATTAGCTAATCGGTCTCTGTCAGAGCGATTTTTTGCCTGATCTACATAGTCATTAACAGCGGGTTGCTGTGGAGCTACTGTCAGTGCTTGCACCAGAGGGTGCTCCGGTGCTAAGGCCAGATAAGTTACGCCAAAAATCGTGTCAGGCCGGCTCGTGAAGACATCAAGTGTATGGATGATGCCTCTGGGCGTTGTTGCCTTAAAGGAGATGGTAGCGCCGTGCGACATGCCAATCCAGTGGCGTTGCATCTCCTTGACAGCCTGAGGCCAGTCTAGCTCCGCCAAACCTTGCAATAGACGTGTTGCATAGGCTGTGATGCGCAGACTCCACTGTTGCATCTTTTGGCGTATCACCGGGTACCCTCCACGTTCTGAAAGCCCTCCCTTGACCTCTTCATTGGCTAGTACGGTACCCAACTCAGGGCACCAGTTGACCGTAGTTTCTTCTAGGAAAGCCAGTCTATATTTAATGAGCAGGGCTTGCTGCTCTTGGCTAGCCATTTGCTGCCATTCTTCCGCTGTAAAAATAGGTGTATCCACATCACAAGCAGCTTGTATATTGCCATTACCCTCCTTGGCTAGGTACGCAATTAAGTCTTGGATGGGGCGGGCTTTTTGTACATGGTTGTCGTACCAGCTATCAAATAGCTGTAGAAAGATCCACTGCGTCCATCGGTAGTATGAGGGATCACTCGTGCATACGGTTCGATCCCAATCGAATGAGAGTCCTAACCTTTGTAGTTGCGCTCGGTAGGTCTCGATATTTTGTGTTGTAGTCAAGGCAGGCGACTGCCCTGTTTGCAGTGCATACTGTTCTGCAGGCAACCCAAACGCGTCGAACCCCATGGGATGTAGCACATTGTAGCCCTGGCTACGCTTGTAGCGCGCTATAATATCGGAAGCAACGTAGCCCAATGTGTGGCCCACATGTAATCCCGCCCCTGAAGGGTAGGGAAACATGTCTAGGACGTAGAATTTAGGTCTATCTTGCGTTTCCGAGGTCCGAAAGCTTTTGTGTTTGGTCCAGTAGGCCTGCCATTTTCGCTCTATCGTCTTGAAATCATAATGAGCCATGCAACATGATACTTAGGGAGGTGTTTTATTTTTGGCAGTTTGAGCCCTATTTCTGGCAAAAACGCCGAAATGTGCTGACAAATATAAAGATTGGGTGATGTTACATCCGCTGTAGTCCATCGTAATTGGTAGCCAGATAACATGGCTTCGGTTATAGAGGCACGGCTAATTTTTAATCGATAGCTTGTTACAGAGCAACTGCAGCGAGCATTTGATCAATGAAGTCATGATATGGAACGCTACCTTTTTAGCAATGCCGGTTATAGATATAGCCTATTCCATTGGACTACGCTAAATTAGCGTGGATCCCGTGTCCGTTATCCTGCGGTATGGGTATTATTTCTCAAGAGAATGCTAATAAGTACATGGATCAAGCCGATAAGTTTATACAAAAGATCAAAACACAGCTCCGAAAGCTCCCTACTGCCTCGATAATCACCCAATTACGACGAGGTGTGCGTAGGAAAAGAAGCACCTTAGTATTGGTTTTTTTAGGGTTTATTGTCCTAAAGCTCTTTTTAGGCAGGTCCCATATAGTAACACTGCAAGGAGAGGTCATGCACATACCTTACCACATCCAATATTTGGATCAGTGGGGAAGAAATTACCAGGAAGAAATCGATGCCCTTTTGAAACAATTGCATCATGCGTTGTCTGCCGATCTACCGGACTCAGAGTTATCCAGGTTCAACAAGCACGATTGTAGTGATTTTTACTTTGAATCTCCTTTCTTTTATCCAGTCTTTGCCAAGAGTAAAGAAATCTACCGAAACACAGCAGGCGCCTTCAATCCTACTATTTCCCCGTTAGATAATCTACGAGAAGTTCAACCTGTCGATGCGAACGATGCTGATCGCTTACCCGCCAACACTACCTATGAGTGTGTTAGTCTGGACTACATTGTGGCCAATGCCCAGAGGATCAAGAAGCTTAGGGAGGGGGTTAAGCTAGACTTCCGTAGTATCTTAAGAGGCTATTCAGTAGACAAGATAGCGGATCTGTTGCGTACTCATGGCATTGAATGTATGCAGATAGTTCTTGGCAGCGTAACACTGGTGTGCGGCCAACCCAGTAAACGTGGGGCTTGGCCCATAGCTATTCCTTCCTATGCCACTTCTTTAGTAGACAATAAGCTGCAGATCGACATGAAGTTGGTGAATAAAGCTGTAGCCATCGCTCAGCAAGAGGGCCAAAGAGTGCCGCATCATAACAGCACCATGGGGGCTTACACAGATTACCTTGCACAGCCTACACTCTTGGCAGCTGTAGTGGTTGGCGAAGATTGTAGGACTGTCGATGCGTATGCTACCGCCATGATGGCGCGTGGGTTGACTTTTGCTCAGGAGTTGCTAGTACAACAGAAAGAAATCGCTGCTTTTTTGATTTACGAGGATGACCATGGCGTGCCCGCTTTCTACACTTCTCCCGGCTTACATATGCAGAAGGATAAGCGTAGTATCACTTTGCAATCTGCCGAAGAAGAGGTCTCTTGAGCCGCATCTCATATACCTGCTGCGTACTTGTGGCAACCTTGAAACGATCATCGATTCTGTAGCCCATAACCCATACAATCTGGCCATCGGAGGTTACTACCCACACTTGTGCTTTTGAAGGGACAGGGACCTTATTATCAATCAAAAAATCACTTAACTTCTTTCGCTGTTGCATGCCCAGGGGATAAAATGTATCACCGGGTTGCCATTTTCGAATGACTAGAGGAAATTTTAGTTGCGCGCCGTTCAGGGCAGCTACTTCTTTGTGGGCCACTATCTCATACTGTGCCTTGGGTATATGAGCGCATTGGAGTTCATGGAGTGGCATAGTTAGTGACTTTGTGGTTGTATGTATTATGTAGTGGGACGGGGAGTTCAGGTCGGTACGAGGCGTTATAATCCAATGTCGCCGATCCACACAAAGCCTGTGACTGGTTGTTTCAACCATGGTGCCGCTGGAGTGTTCTCGAGCCAATAGGTTGCTAGTCTGTATAAAGCTAAATCTGAAAGGTTTGAGCAGCTCCCATGCTACTACGGGGGCCCAAGGCTTGTCTTGTATGGCATGAATGGCTATGTAATAGTCTTTCCCTTGTTGACGGCATATGCGCTGGCAGATGGTTGCCGCCTGTTCGTTAAACATAGCTTCTACCTGACCTAGCCGTTCTAGGGTGGACCTGAAGGTAGCTTCAAGATTGGTGTTCAGCTTCTTGAGCTGAGGAACTACTTGATTTCTAACTAGGTTTCTTTGATAATGATCTTGCTGGTTAGAGCTATCTTCGTGCCAGGCCAATCCTTCTGTATGTGCATAGTTGACAATTTCAGCCTTGCTGGCAAAAAGTAAAGGTCTTATATATCTGCCTTGCGTAGGCAAGATTCCATGAAGACCGGCAATACCTGTGCCTTTGGTAAGGTGTAGTAAGACAGTTTCTAAACTATCGTTGCTATGATGCGCTGTTGCTACTTTTTCAAAACCATGTTCTTCGCAGAGCTCTTGAAACCAGGCATAGCGGAGTGCCCGGGCAGCCATCTGGATAGATACCCCTTGTGCTTGTGCGTAGGCGCGAGTATCAAAAGTATGGACGTAAAAAGAGACCTTATATTGTTGTGCGAGTGCTCTGACCCATGCTTCGTCCTGATCTGATGCCGCACCGCGTAGGCCAAAATTGCAGTGGGCTATTGCAAAGCTTAGTTTTGCACGGTGAAAAAGAGCGCTCATAACGACCGAGTCTACTCCCCCACTTACTGCCAAAAGTGTAGGCCCTTTTTGGGGTAGGAGCTTTTTTTGTAAGACAAAGGCAAGAAATGTTTTCAGCATGAGTGTATTACGTAGCTTTGTATGACGAAATGGCTTGTAGCCGCCTTAGCAAGGTTAACTATCGGACATTGTATGTAAATATCATCATAAATGAAGAAAAGCTACATTAGTCTAGCAGAATACTCATCTCGACGGCAGTGTGTAGTGCATCAATATTTCAGCAAACAGTAGTCAACTATGGCACGTTCTAGCGGTACATTTAGGAGATTGTATGGGAAGTTTCTTTTGTTTCTATTATTCAGCGGGTATACGGTTGCGTATGCCCAAGAAAAAGCAAAAGCCAACTTTAGTGCTAAGCAGTTGGAGAGCATAATAATTGACGAGGAGCCTTGCAGGAGGCTGATAGGAGACGTGATGATTACCTTAGAGAAGTTCACTATTCAGGCTGATCGTGCTGTTTACTATAGCCAAAAAAGGCTCATCTCGGCCCAGGGAAAGGTTAAAATTGTTCACGAGGATGGCGCTGTCATAACAGCAGACCATCTTTTTTATGAAGAAGATAGCCAGTTGGCCAAATTGCGTCGTCATGTGGTATACAAGTCAGATACTGCCACCTTTTACACAGATTACTTTGACTACGATATGGAGGCTAAGCAAGGATACTTTGGGCATGGAGGTAAACTTGTCGAAGGGGATAATGTGTTGACTAGTGAGTATGGGCAGTACAGCGACCTAGATAAGTCGGCCGTTTTTCATCAAAACGTAGAACTGGTGAACCAAGCGTATACAATACAATGCGATACCTTATATTACAATACTGTCACCAAGATCGCTCGATTCGAAGGCTTTACAAAGATTACTAGCCAAGACGGCAAGCATACACTGACAACCCATGAGGGGGGGGAGTATGATGCAAGCAGGCAGCAAAGCACCTTTGCGCAAAGCCAAGTAGAGACAAAAGCGTACACGTTGTATGGCGATTTACTCAGGGCGGACCAGGCAACTCAAGTGTACACAGCCACGGGTCATGTCAAACTGGTAGCGAAAGAAGGTGACGTCATTATTGCGGGTGACTATGGTCAATACGAAAAAGAGAAAGGTATAGCCCAAGTGCATGGGAACACCTTGATGACTAAGATCTTAGCAGAAGATATACTGTACCTATCTGCAGACACGTTTGTAGCTACAGAGAAAGAACCAACAGAAGGGCATACTGATAATACGACATTACATGCCTACGCTAATGTAAAAGTCTATAAAGAAGACTTTCAGGGCAAGGCTGATACCATGATCTACCAAAGTGCTGACGCTACCATTGCGTTTCACGGAGATCCTATCTTTTGGAGTAATAAAAGTCAGCTTACTGCAGATTCTGTACACGTCTTATTCCGGGATAAGTCGTTGCATGAAATGCGCATGAACACCCGTGCCTTTATTGCTTCTGAGGATGCTTTAGGGAACTATAATCAACTACAAGGAAGAAACATGGTTGCCTCTTTTAAGAAAGATAAGATTGACTGTATAGAGGTAGATGGCAATGCAGAGAGTATTTTCTTCTTTATAGAAGATGATGGGCAGTTAAAAGGCATGAATCATTTGCAGTGTGGTCATATTCACATCGATATGGAGGAGGAGACTATCACGGGTATTACTTTTCGGCACAAGCCACTAGGTATATTTTATCCACCACAAGAGATATCAGAAGAAGCGAAAGCGCTGAAACACTTTAATTGGCGCATCAGTGAGCGCCCTACTAGGCAAGAAGTAGTAGAGCATGGTTATGGAACACGAGAGACATACAAAGAGTTTAAGCTCGACCAGAAGTACTAGGCCTAAGGTCTTAGTACTTATCAAGGTAATTTTGAAATAGCAGTTACTATCTGCTACTTTAGCGACTTATGTTGTACAAAAATCTACGTATACCGCTATCCTTCTTTGTGCTCCTATCTTCTTGTGCTTTAAATAACATATCTGTAAGTTATACAAAGTACCAGCAGGCTATACTCAGTTATGAGTCCCGAGATTATCACAAAGCATCACTGCTATTTGAGCAAATACTTCCCCAACTGCGAGGAACAAAAGAAGCGGCATCTGTATATTTCTTTCAGGCTTATTGTGATTTCTATCAAAAGAAATATGTACAGAGTTCGGAGCGTTTCCAATATTTTTGTGAGACATTTCTCGGAGATCCTCGCGTAGAAGAGGCGATGTACATGCAAGGCCATACGTTGTATTTGATATCTCCCGACGTGAAGTGCGACGCAACGTTAACTAAGGAGGCGATTGCAGTGCTTTGTAGCTATATCGATCGCTACCCCCAGGGGGTCTATGTGGAAAGAGCTAATGTGCAATTACGGGCGTTGTATGATAAGCTTGCTATCCAAGCTTTCCACAACGCTAAGTTGTATTATCAGTTAGCCCACTACCGGGCGGCTGTTGTTGCACTAGGGAATTTCTGTAAAGACTTCCCTAATGCTCTTAGCAACGAGGAAGCTGCGTACCTCAGAGCTGATGCACAGTGTAGATACGCTCAAAAAGCTAAGGGCACTGATCGGGACAAACAGTCAGGCATAGCTATTGCGTATTGTAAGGAATTTTTAGATAGTTATCCTAATAGTTCATATGCCTTAGTAGTAGAATCACTGTGCAAAAGCGCAATATCTGCTAGAAAATCTAAAGCAAGCCTAAAGCATAAATAATTATGAAACAAAGCATCACGCTAACACCAAGAAATTTTGTAGACCTAATGGAGCCTACGGGAAATATCTATGAGACTACAGCGATTATTGCAGAACGAACCAAACAAATAGTTTCTAAGATTAAGCAAGAGCTTGATGTCAGGTTCGCTGACTTTGCTACCCATGTAGATAGTTTAGAGGAAATTTTTGAGAATAAAGAACGCATAGAAATGTCTAAATCTTATGAAAGGCAGCCTAAGCCTTCTATCCTAGCTACTGAAGAGTTTTTAGCTAACAAAATTATGCACGGCTACCCTGAGCAACTCACTACGCCACTAGGCATGTAATTACCTAACTCAAAAGTTAGGTAATTTTATTATGCTATACTTTCCTTTTTTAGAGCGCATGCGCTACGCTAGCAGCCAATACATTGACGCACTACACGTACTAGGGACCTGACTCTTAGCGGTAATAGGGAAATATCTTATAGCTATGTTTCTTGATTCCATGTATAGGCAGCGTTAGGGGTATAGCTTACTACTATTTCTTGTACACAGTTACCAAAACCAAAAGAGATGAAAAAGGTCGCTTTACATATTCAAATCCTTGCAGGGCTCTTTTTGGGTCTTTTGTTTGCTATAGCAAGTATCAAGCTAGGCTGGCCTACCCATTTTACTATTAGCTATATCAAGCCCTTTGGTACCATCTTTTTGAATAGCTTAAAGATGATTGCTATACCACTCATCTTTGTCTCCCTCGTGGTTGGTGTCACTAGCATTGAAGACGTCACCAAACTTTCTAGAATTGGCGGAAAAACGTTTCTTATTTACACTGTCACTACCATATTGGCTGTTGTACTAGGTCTCATAATTGCCAATCTAATCAAACCCGGACAGATCATTTCTGAACAGACTAGACACCATCTCATGGCGCTTTACACTGGCGAGGCAGCGCAGCACAGCGCCACTACACAAGTGATACAAGCACAAGCCGAGCCTCTTCAATTTCTTTTAGACCTTGTGCCTGACAATCTAGTAGCTAGTATGGGTAACAATGCAAATCTGCTGCAAGTGGTATTAGTGGCTGTGCTATTTGGCATAGCGCTCTTGCAGATTACACCCAGAAAAAGTAGACCTGTGATCCTATTCTTTGAGGGAGTCAATGATGCGATCATAGAGCTTATACGCTTTATTATGAAGCTGGCGCCTATCGGAGTCTTTGCCTTGGTGGCCTCCTTATTGGTGGAAGTAGCTAGAGATAACAATCCCAGTGAAGTGTTTGAGATACTGTACGCATTATTATGGTACGTCGTTACTGTAATTTCTGGGTTAGCATTGATAACCTATATTGTCTATCCTATCACCATCAAGCTGTTTACGAAAATGGGTTACCTTCAATTTTTTAGAGGCATATACCCAGCTCAGCTAGTAGCTTTTACTACTAGTTCTAGTTCGGCTGCTTTGCCGGTGACCATGGAAAGGTCAGAAAAGCACTTAGGTGTCTCTGAATCCATGAGTAGCTTTGTACTACCGTTAGGAGCTACCGTCAATATGGCTGGAACAGCTCTTTATCAAGGAGTAGCTATTGTTTTCATCGCTCAGGCGCTCGGATTGGACCTGTCAATGACAGCACAACTTAGTGTAATCGCCAATGTCGTCATTTCGTCTCTTGGTGTAGCTAGTGTTCCTGGGGGCGCTATGGTAACGACGATGATGTTGTTGCAGTCGCTCGGCATACCCGCAGCAGGCTTGGCCTTGATTTTAGCCCCAGACAGAATTTTGGACATGTGTAGGACTGTTACCAATATCACGGGAGATGCTGCTGTAGCGGTTATTATAGCCGATTCAGAAGGGGAGTTGCTATCAAATGAGTAATGAAAAGATGCTAGGGGATAGAAAATACTGTGTTAAGCCTTTTCTAGCAAGTACCAGTGTGCTATAAATAATCTAGCAACAGTAGTAGCGGTCATTTCCTTTAAAATTTATCTAACCTGTGGTTCCGTGTGATCCCGCTGGGGCTCGAACCCAGGACCCTCTCCTTAAAAGGGAGATGCTCTACCAACTGAGCTACAGAATCAGCTTTTTCTTTAAGTACTGCAAAAATAGCAGGGAATGCGGAAAATAAAAAGCGAGTGGATTCTGTTACAGACACCTGTGCCGTCACTTGGCCTCATTTTATGTATAGATGCTGGGGATCTTGGGTTGACATTACTTTGTAATGGGGCTTATAGTTTGGCTTTATAGGTGAGCGTGGTAGTAGTAAAAAGGATTTTATATTGTCTAGAGATAAATAAGCCCTGATTTTGGATATTACCTTTTTGGGTACGGGATCGTCACAAGGAATTCCTGTTATTGCTTGTACTTGTTCCACTTGTCGGTCACCTGATGCACGAGATCACCGGCTTAGAAGTGCTATTCACCTTATTGATCACGGCAAAAGTATCCTCATCGATTCAGGGCCTGACCTAAGACAGCAGGCTCTTGGTACGAAGATCGATCGGATAGACGCACTGCTACTGACCCACGAGCACAGAGACCATATTGGGGGACTAGACGAGATGAGAAGTTTTGTGTATAAACACAAGAAGACCATTCCTATTTACGCCAGCGCCCGTGTACTCACACGCCTTCAGCGGGAATGCGCTTATTTATTTGCTAAAAAATCCTGTCAATCTAAACCTAATTTTTCGCTTTATCCCATCGATAATGATCCTTTTGAGGTCGAGGGCCTGAACATTGTGCCTATCCGGGTATACCACAATAGCTTGCCTATCTGGGGGTTTAGGGTAGGCCAGCTCACCTATATCACAGACGCTAAGTACATTACAGAAGGGGAGATAGATAAGATAAGGGGGACTACGATTTTGATTGTGAATGCACTCCAGAGAGCACCTCACCCTGCCCACTTTAGTTTGGACGAGGCGCTCTCCCTTGCCCAGCAAGTCAACGCCCCACGAACTTACTTGACCCATATCAGCCACCACTTAGGACCTCACCAAGAAGTCTCCAAGGAGCTTCCTTGCGTTGTTCAACCACCTTCGTCTTAAGCGTGTGCGGTAGCTAGCACCCCTGAGTATACTCTGGCTTATTCAAGCTGCTAGTAGAAACCCTAGCCATTATCACGAGTACTTGATTGTCAGTGAAAGAAGAAATGCATTTTGTCTTTATACACTCTCAAATCAAGGTGAATGGTGTAGGTTATCCTACCTGTCGCTTTTAGCACATCGCAAAATCTAGCAATGTCAAAGGTTTGCGTAAAATCTTGTACGGAAAAGAAGAAATCAATGTGTTTCAGGCTTGGGACCAGGTAATTGGTTATTTCCCCATCTTCTGTTCCGCCTCTGTTTTTAAGAAGCCTGTAGGTACAGTGTTCCGTTGCCAACAAAAAACGCGTGGCGCAGTTGTTTGTATGTCTGGGGCCTTCGAAACACAAGTCTGCCACTCTAATCAACTGTAAGCTGGTACATTTGTTAATCAGCCAGGCGAATTGATGGGGCCTTAGCGCAGTAGTAACGCCCAATAAGGTAGTATCTTCTAGCAGGTCGGCGGTGACGATAAGTCGTTGCTTTTTCATGTAGAGAGGGTTATTAATTTGCTATGTGCCCCACTTAGGACTTATACAAGCGTACTAGTCTAGATCGAGTTACTTTGCGAAAAGTTAAATAATCTCGTTATTTGCGAATTGTTCAATATAAAGACGTTTAGAATATGGCAGATATAAAATCAAGAATAACTTCTATTATCGTTGATAAACTTGGAGTCGATGCTTCGGCGGTAAAACCGGAGGCTGATTTCTCTAATGATTTAGGGGCAGATTCTTTAGACAAGGTCGAGTTCATCATGGATGTTGAAAAAGAGTTTGGAATTTCTATCCCAGATGAAGAGTCAGAAAAGCTCCAAACAGTGGGCGAAGCAATCGCTTACCTTGAGAAAAACGTACAGTAAGAAGATTAATCCATAAGCTAATTTAAACGCTTTACTATTATCCTTCATGAATATCAAGCGAGTTGTTGTCACTGGGTTAGGGGCCTTGACACCCATCGGAAATAATGTGGAGTCTTATTGGAAAGGGCTTCTGCAGGGTGTTAGTGGTGCTGCGCCCATCACCCGATTTGACGCTGCAAAATATAAGACCCGGTTTGCATGCGAGCTGAAGGACTACCGAGCAGAGGACCATTTTGAGCGTAAGGAGATCAATAAAATGGACCCTTGTTCACAGTATGCGCTTGTGGTCTGCGGAGAAGCCCTTGATGGCGCAAGGCTGGACTTAGCACGGGAAGATTTAGATAGAGTAGGCGTTGTTTGGGGTACTGGCATTGGTGGTCTGGAGAGTCTTTCTGATACTATTATCGATTTTGCGAATGATAGAGAAAATCCTAGGGTAAGTCCTTTTTTCATTCCTAAGATGATTGCGGACATGCCTGCAGGGAATATTTCCATCAAGTATGGGTTAAGAGGTCCTAATTTTGCTACTGTCTCCGCGTGTGCTTCTGCGAGTAATGCCCTGATCGATGCAACGCAACTCATTCAGCTAGGGCATGCTGATGTGGTCATCGCTGGAGGGTCGGAGGCTACCATCACAGAAATTGGAATCAGCGGTTTTAGTGCTATGAGAGCGCTTTCAGAGCGTAATGAGGATCCTCAAACAGCTTCTAGGCCTTTTGACAAAGATAGAGATGGCTTTGTGATGGGAGAGGGGGCTGGTGCACTTATATTAGAATCTTACGAGCATGCTCAAGCGCGCGATGCTAAGATATATGCGGAACTTATTGGCGTAGGCATGTCAGCTGATGCGTATCATATAACCGCTCCCCATCCTGAGGGTACGGGTGCAGCGGCGGTTATGGCCAATACCTTAAGGAATGCAAGAATAGTGCCTAAAGATATTGATTATATCAATGTTCATGGTACTTCTACACCGCTAGGGGATTTGAGTGAAGTAAAAGCGATACAAAGAATTTTCGGGGCCCATGCCTATCAGCTCAACATCAGTGCTACCAAATCTATGACAGGTCATCTGTTGGGCGCTTCCGGTGCTGTGGAGTCTATTGCCGCCATTCTTGCCCTACAACATCAAGTTATCCCGCCCACTATCAATCACTTCACTGACGATGAGGCGCTTGACTCAGGTATGAACTTTACCTTTAACCGAGCACAGCCCAGAGCTGTCAATATTGCTCTTAGCAATACCTTTGGTTTTGGAGGACACAATACTTCCATTGCTTATAAAAAGTGGGAAGGATAGTGGGGAGGTGGTTGCGTAAGCTTTTTCCTGTTAGACCCTCTGAAGATCAACAACTCAAGGATGCTATCTATGCTATCACTAAGCTAAAGCCTAGTAATCTTGCCTTATACAAGTTGGCTTTACAACATAGCTCTATCAAGACAGGTACGTACATTAATAAGCAGTCCAACGAGCGGCTAGAGTTCTTGGGTGATGCAGTTTTATCGTTAGTCATAGGAGAATTCTTATTTAAGAAATACCCCCTTAAGGAAGAAGGCTTCTTGACTGAAATTAGAGCAAGGATTGTAAATAGGGCGTCATTAGGCAGTATAGCCAAGAAGATAGGTCTTGATACCCTACTGTGCTGTCAGGGAAGTACCCTCCAGAAAGAGCGATTTAAGTTTGTCTATGGTAATGCACTAGAAGCACTCATCGGGGCTGTGTACCTAGACAAAGGCTACCCATGCTGTTGCTACTTCATTCTTGGGCGACTGCTTGATATCCATATTGACCTGCCAGCATTGATACAGACCGATACCAACTACAAAAGCCAACTTGTTACATGGGCGAGTAGAAACCGTAAGCATATACAGTTTGAGACTGTCAGTGAGCAGCGCACTGGACGTGCTAGGACGTTTATAGCTCAGGTGTTGGTTGCAGGACAAGTAGCTGGACAAGGGAAGGGAAGTAGTAAGAAAGAAGCAGAGCAAGGAGCTGCGCAGGCGGCGTTGGCTGCCCTGGTTCAGGTGGATTTATAGCTATTTTCATGACATGGCTGCCCTGTTATGCTCCGACTCCACCCATTTGTAACTTCTCATGCTACTCGTAAATTTACGTCACTCTTATTTTCGCGCATGTGGTGGAATTGGTAGACACGCCATCTTGAGGGGGTGGTGCTTGTATAAGCGTGGGGGTTCGAATCCCCCCTTGCGCACTCTATGGACCTCATTAAGGGTGATTAGCTCAGTTGGTTTAGAGCGTCCCGTTGACATCGGGGAGGTCGCTGGTTCGAATCCAGTATCACTCACCCAAGTATTAGGTTTCTGTAGTTTATTGGAGATTAGGCACGCGTATCTCTACACAGCTACTATTCTATCTTTGCGTAAAGCAGACAAGGCCAATGATCTTTGTACAATAACGTCGTTTAGTACTAAATGCATTATTTTTCTATATTGAAAACATAGGCTCGATATTTTACTGTCTGGGCTGTCGGCGTGTTTAACCAATCTGACGGTGTTATGTAGCTTTTTAGTAAGCTTATGTGTCTTGCCAAGTGTTTTTTCGCACAAGGGCAGTATCTCGTCTTTTACCTTTTGCATGTATGTCCCGCTTCTAGTTCTTTTTAAAGCTTTAACGAGGCTAGTAAGGCATTTTGTAGTACAAGGATGTGCCCCTTCGTAAATCTGTAAGCTTGTATGCGTTGCTTGGCAATAGTAAGAGAATGCGTCCGTGGTGTTTCTGCGCAACCTCATTGTTTCGCCTAGATTGTGTAATGTTGCAACTATCATTGGGTGCAATGTACCTTGAAAAACCCTTCTCTGCATGGCCAATGCTTTTTCACTATGCTCTTGTGCTTCTTGATAGACGCGTGCTTTATTAAGAGACTCCCCTATGTTGCAGAGCATCTGTGCTGTATCAGGATGATCCTGACTCTTAAATATACGTTGCTGCATCTCCATTGCCTCTCGATGCAAAGATTTCCCTTCTTTTACTTTTCCTAGCCGCATCCAAGCATCCCCTAGATCGTTCAGTAGGTAGACAGTCCAAGGGTGGTCGTGGTTTTTGTGTATCCGCTTTTGCATTGCAAGTCCTTGCTTGAGGTAATCCCGTCCTTCCTTTAACATGCCTGCCTGTACTAATGCGTATCCTAGATTATCTAAAGTATGAACAATACCAGGATGATCTTGGTGATTACAGATACGTTTTTGCATCGCTAATCCTTCTTCAAGATTAGCTATTCCTCTTTTCAACTTACCGAACTTTACGAGTGCGTGGCCTAAATAATTCAGCGAAACAGCCGTTCGTGTACTATCTCGGTTGCTATGTATGCGTTTGCTTATAGTTAGGCCTTTTTCTATGCACCCTATTCCCTCTTTGAACTTCTCCGTTTGCGTTAGGGCATAGCCTAGATAGTTTAGTGTGGTAACTATCCAGGGGTGATCATAATCTCCGTGAATCTGTTGCTGCATACTTAATGCATCCTTGAGATAACTTACTCCCTCCTTGCATTTTCCAGACTTCACTAGCGCATGTCCTATATCACATAAGACTTTGGCCGTCCAGGGGTGCTCTTGATGGTCATAAATCTTATTCCTCATATCTAGCGCGGCTATGAAGTAATCTAGCCCTTCTCTCAGCCTTCCCGCCCACATCATTGCGTAGCCTAAGTAATGTAAGTTATTGGCCGTCCAGGGGTGATCTTGGTGGTGATAGACCCGATTGTTCATACTGAGTGCCTTGTGTAATAATTCTTGACCTTCTTCTAACTTTCCAGACTTCACCAGGGCATACCCTATGTAATGTAGAGAAATAGCCGTCCAAGGATGATCTTGATCATTATAGATCTTATTCCGCATATCTAATGCGGCTGTGAGGTAGTCCAATCCTTCCTCTAATTTTCCCATCTGTACCATTGCGTAGCCTAAGTTGTGTAAGATATTGGCTGTCCTAGGATGCTCTTGGTGGCTGTAGAGTCGATTATTCATGCTCAGTGCGTTTTTGAGACATGCCATTGCCTCTTCCAGTTCCCCCATTTGTGTTAGTGCATATCCTAGATAGTTCAGTGTATTAGCCGTCCAGGGGTGATCCTGGTTGTTGTAGATCCGTTCTTGCATGTCCACACTTTTCCGAAGACAGGCCAGCCCTTCGTTTAAACTTCCTTTCTTCACCAGGGCATATCCTAGATAACTCAGGGTTTTAGCCGTCCAAGGATGATCTTTGTCGCTATAGACCTGCTCTTGTATGTCGAGTGATGCTTCCAGACTTTCGATCCCTTTGTCTAATTGCCCCGCTTGTGTCAGTGCATAACCTAAGTATCCCAGGGTTTTAGCCTTCCAGGGATGATTCGGGTCGCTATAGATCTGCTTTTGCATGCCGAGTGACTCTTTCAGGCGTTCGATTCCTTTGTCTAATTTTCCTGCTTTTACCAGCGCGTGGCCCGTGCATCTCAGGGTATTTGCAATCCAGGGGTGATTCTCATCTTTAAATAGGCTCTTTTGTTTCAATAACGCCTCTTCGAGACGTTTTATCCCCTCTTCTAGTCTACCTGACTGTACCAGCGCATATCCCATGTAACTCAAGGTGTTGGCGGCACAAAGATGATCTTGGTAATTACTGTCATAGATTCGCTTTTGCATGTTATAGCTCTTCTCAAGATAAGCCAATCCTTCTTCTAGCTCTCCTGTCCATACCAATGCATAGCCTACGTAATGCATAGCGGTTGCTGTCCAAGGATGGTCCTCATTTTTATGAATTCGTTCCCGCATGTTGAGCCCTTCTCTAAGATGAGCCACTCCTTCTTTTGGGTTCCCTGTTTGTATTAGGGCATATCCTAGATAGTTAAGAGAGCAGGCCGTTCTAATGTTATCTTGATCATTGTAAATGCGGTTCCATGCGTTTAGCTCTTGCTCGTAGTAAGCTAACCCCTCGTTGACTTTTCCCATCTCGATCAATGCATACCCTACTTTACCTAGTAAATTCGCGGTGTTGGGATGCTTCCTGTCTTTATCAATAGACTGCTGTATCGCTAGCCCTTCTTTGAGACGCTGGAGTCCTACTTCTAGTTGTCCCAAGCGTACAAGCGTGTAACCCATTTCTGTTAGCGGACCGATGGTTTGGTCGTTATTAGTTAGATTAGGGTTAATGCGCCGCTGCATGATAAGTGCTTTTTCAAGATAACCTAACCCATCCTCTAATCTTCCTAAATGGGTCAAGATCTTGCCGTTTTTGTACAAAGCAGTAGCTACGCTGGGGTGTTCTTGGTTCTCGTGGATTTGTTGTTGCATAGCTAGCGCTTCTTCAAAGTAAGCCAATGCCTCTTTTTGCCTTCCCAGCTCTGTCAGATCATCCCCCACATCGTCTAAAGCAGCAGCAATGTCCGGATGTTTTTACTGAGAATATCGTTGCCGGGCAATGAGTAGTCCTTTCTTACTCCATTTTAATGCCTCTTGCAAGAATAATCCTGTATGATAAGCCTCTCCAGCCAAGCATCTCGCCAACTCGTAGGCTTCTTGTGGATATTTTTTTTTATCGAGTCTTTCAAACAGCAGGCGGCCATGGGGCAGAAGAGAGATAGAGGAAATATGGTGCGTAGCACTATGCTTTTCTTTCGTATAAGCTATGAGATGATTAACAAGGGATTGTAGCGAGCTTTGTGGGTATAGATGTCGGACCACTGTTTGCGTAACTTCTTGCATGTATAAGTGTGCACGCTTGCGATCCCACTGTATTAAAGATTGGCCCTCTAGCAGCGTAAGTGCCTTCTTTGTTTCTTGTTTCAGCATGCTACCATCTTTCGGAAAAAAAGTGGCCAATAACCAATTGACTGGTATTCCCTTAGGGGCTAAGTAGGCCAGTCGACTTAATACTTCAATGGCGACTGCTCCATGTTTCTCTTGACGTACTTGCTCGAGAATCTTACGAAGGCTCTGGAGCATACTCTTATCATATTGAATATTCCCTGCTGGATGCTCCTCTAGCAATCGCAAGAACTCTTCGTCTTGGGCAAGAAGAAGTTGCTCCTTCAATACTTTTACAAAATCCGATGGGCTGTGCCCCTGTATTTGACAAAAGCTAAAAAATTGTACCAGTGCCATAGGTAGCCCCGACATATTCCTAAGAAGATAATCTAGCGTTGCTGCGTCTTTGCAGTCTAGAGCGCATTCAAATTTGGCTGCTAAGGCCATGATTTCTTGCTTAGAAAAAGGGGGAATTCTCACTTTTTTTATGGCTTGTGGCCAAGAATTGGTTGTATCATTCCTAGAAGTAATGAGCACATGGCCTTGTTGTAAGGGCAAGAAATTTTCAATGGCTTTGCCATCGGGAGCATCGGCAAATACATAGAAGCACTTTTGATCAGCCAGTTGTAACCGTACGTCTTGTATCGTCTTCTCTATCGGTCTGTTGGCCGTACGGATGCCTAGCTTTTCTGCTATATCTAGATAAGCACGGGCAAGGCTTTCTTTTGATTCAGCGGAGATCCAGAAGGTATGCGTATACGCTTTCTGTATATCATGACAGAGATTGAGGGCCAATTGTGTCTTTCCCATCCCATTTGCTCCTGTAAGCAGCTGTATCGTGTGTTTATTTTTATCACGGTAAACGGATTTGAGCTGGCTCAGCAGCTCCTCTCTGCCTATAAAAGGAGAGACACTTGGCGGAGCCATCATCAGATACTGAACAACTTGACTCCATTGGCTCGGTGTATTCGTACTCCCCGGAACTTCTTTGATGCAAAGGTTGGGGTAGTACAGCGCGATGGTTAGTAGCCGATCTACTCGAGTGCGTATGTCTTCTTTGAGGAAAGTACCTAAAATACCTTCGCGTACATCCCAATCTAACCCATGTAACTCTCTTTCTTGGTCCACGCTGTCAAGCTCAGGCGCATCGCGATCAAGATGATAGAGCAAATGGTATACAGGGCTAGGTAGGTGCCTACTGGTTAAGCGAGTGGGACTAAAAGGCTCGGTATGGTAGTGGTATTTGAACTTAAGCTCAAATAAATTGCGCCCATCCGGATGATACTGGTTAGTTTTTTTAGCAAATTTGAAGAAGCCACTAAGCTGTCCGAGTGATTCTCCGTCATTGACCATCC
>WTJV01000026.1 GCA_011524725.1 Amoebophilaceae bacterium
CGAGCTGGGTTCAGAACGTCGTGAGACAGTTCGGTCCCTATCTGTTGTGGGCGTCGGAAGCTTGAGAGGAGCTGACCCTAGTACGAGAGGACCGGGTTGGGCAAACCGCTGGTGTATCAGTTGTGACGTCAGTTGCATCGCTGAGTAGCTACGTTTGTAAGAGATAAGTGCTGAAAGCATCTAAGCACGAAACTCGCCTCAAGATGAGGCTTCCTTAAAGGGTGGTTATAGATGATAACCTTGATAGGCTGTAGGTGTAAAGTCAGAAATGGCAAAGCTGAGCAGTACTAATTGCCCAAAAGCTTCTTGGTTCCTGCTTTACTTTTACATTTTTAAAAAAATATAAAATCATTCTTTTATTGCTTGCCTTAATGCAGCATAAGAATATAACAAGATCAAAAACTTAGGTGACTAAAGCACTGGTGTACACCTCTTCCCATTCCGAACAGAGCAGTTAAGCCCAGTAGCGCCGATGGTACTGCTGTAGAAAGTGGGAGAGTAGGTCGTCGCCTTTTTTATTCCTCAATTCATGTTTTGGCTCTATCATATGTACGATGCTGCATGTACGTGAGCTGTTGTTACGGTTAGCATACTTGACCGAGTGCCCACAGGTTACGTGACCAGTAACGCAATACAAGAGGCTCCATTTTTCCCTGAGCACAGACAATTCAGAGAAGTTAGGCAAAATATGTATTCGAAAAAGCGTTGGTTTCTTTTTTTTATCGTATGCACCTTATTGAGTAGCTCCCTTCTTTTTCTCTATAGTAGCGAAAAGGCATTTTTGTTAGGAAGAATGCTTGATAAGCCTGGTCGTGTAGGGAGTATTGCACCAAGCTCTAAGCGCTTGGCCAGCCTTATGACTCAAGAGGCACTGAGCGCCATAAAACAATCTGATGGCATTGTTGTAGAGATTGGTCCCGGAACAGGGAGTATTACTCGTGTACTGTTGGAACATGGTATTGCTGCTGATAGGCTAGTATGCATTGAGCTAGATCCTGCACTTTACCAATATATGACAGAGCATTTCCCTGAAGTACAGACAATCTGGGGCGATGCTGCTGCTTTAGATATAATATTACCCAAAAAATTTGGCAAGATTGCTGCCATTGTCTCAGGTGTTCCCCTAAAGAATCTGCCTTTAGGCAAGGAGAAAGAGATAATTCAGCTTTGTTGTTCCGCATTGAAGCCTTCCGGAAAATTTGTCCAGTTTACCTATGGCGTACGTCCTCCAGCTGTTACGTCTGGCCTCCAAAGGCAGTTTGTGGGTTTCACACTATTCAATCTACCTCCCGCTTTTGTTTGGTCCTTTACCAAAATGTAGTTCGGCTTCTTATACTCCAGTTCAACGCTACAGAAACTAGCCAGTTGAGCCTCAACAACTCATTTCTAAACTTAGTACTCAGCGGGGCATGCGTGGTGTCTCTTCGCCGGGCGGGTGCTCCTCTTTGTCTGCCTCCCCCCAAAGGGATCACGTATACGTGCTGCAAGAAATTGTCGCCTTGGTGGAGGGTGCGTCAAGAAATCCGCAGTTGCAGACCGTGATTGCCCTCGCCGGCGAGGGCAATCACGGTCTGCAATATTTCGAAGGGAGATTACGCTTTTATTACATTTTTTATCACCCTATTTTTGAGATATATTCAAGAATAGCTCTCTTAGCACTTAATATTCGATAAATTTCTCTTTTCTTAGGGGGCGACTAGTTCAGCACTACAGAAACTAGCCAATTGGGGCGCTGCCACCTATTCGCAATAGTTACCGCATACTACGTCAGTAGTAGTTTATTTTTTATTTATATTAGGCACTATCAACACAAAACAACCAAAATAGTACAGCTATGGCATACATATATGATATAAAGCTAAATGACCTCCCTCTTAAAACATACCTCCTGGCTATAGTGAGTATGGCCGGAAGTCTTACGTCTATCCCATGCGTTGCTGAAGCGTTTCAGGCACCTAAGCAAGCCAATCAGCTAGCCACCGATATTGCTGACTGTTATATTCGATCTTTTCCTAGTGATGAGATGACCGAAGAAGAGGCTATTACCCACAATCATGATATACACAAAGTTCGTCCTCCCAAGCTGGCTGAAAGGACCAAGCGTGAAGTCGTTTTCAATCGTCTTTTTACAAAAAGTGCCCAATATGCTTGGTTACAACAGAATATGGCTGCCATCCTTAACGAGTATGCCTGGGGCGATCTTCATCTTTTTTATGGTACTACTAGTGAGCCTGCCTACCACTTAATAAGCCGCATTGGTAGAACAATAACCACCCTCGGAGAGGGAATTTTGGCCACTATGCTGGCAACACCTACGAGCGATATCCAAGAGTTGAGAAAGCGCCAGCATATGATTCAGACTTTCCTAAAGAATACGGTAGCAGTAGATCAGCTGAAAGCTAGTCTACGTTGTTATCAAGAAGCAGAGGAGAGCGTATTGTCTTTATGGACTTCTACAGACCCGCTATATACCAAGGAGTATGTAGAATACATGAATAAGAAATTCTATTCCAAGAATAGTAGCAATAACAATAAAAATGCAGGGTTATTGGAACTGAAGAAGCGCTTTTTTCGTGATTTTTGGGGAATACAACTTAGGTTTTTGTGGCCTGTGACGAATCCTATTTTGGGCGAAATATTCAACGGCGAAGGGATGAGTAAGCCAATGTTTCCTAATACTAATGTTACACTTAGGGAATTTTATTGGAAAGGTGCTACACCGTATTATGGAGGATGGTATAAATGGGATATGATGAGGAAAGGTGCGCCTGAACTTGGCAGAACTTTCGCTATCGGGGGTATTGTAGGAGAAGCTTACTACACTTGGACCGCCTACCAGGGGATTAGCAACTATCGAGAATATTCTTCTGTATTGCGTAACCTGGCCGCTCGAATGGCCGATATACAGGCTTTGGTAGTAGCAGCCACTGAGGTCAGCGAATGCATAGCTGCTTCGTCAATGTTAGAGGCTGTGTATGGGGCGCGGATTACCAACATAAGGGCTTTGCTGGAAAAGGCTCGAGAGAATACTGAGTTAGGGAGGTTGGTGCACTATTTACAAACACTCTCTTGCAGCCATTGGTCTTATTTTTTCGACAACGCTGGAAAATTGTTGGCTAGCCATAAGCTCTTTACGGAGCACAAAGATGCTTTTGCCGATGCCATGTATGAGCTGGGCGAGTTAGATGCATTTGTGAGTATGGCTACGCTTATGCAAGAAGCGCAGGAAGATCCTAATTCTCATTCATATACCTTTGCCAAATTTCTAGACCGTAATCAGCGCTCTAAGCCCTATATTCACCTAGGAGACATGTGGAATCCATTCTTAGATGCTAAAGACACGGTAGGAAACTCGATAGTCATGGATGCTGCTGGTGGTACTCGTAATATCATCCTCACAGGTCCCAATGCGGGCGGAAAGTCGACATTCCTAACGGGCGTGACGATCAATTTGTTGCTTAGTCAGACGTTCGGTATCGCACCTGCCAAAGAAGCTGTGCTAACGCCCTTTGATCGCATTAATACCTCTATTGATATTACCGACGACATTGCTGCAGGGAAGTCGCTCTTTATGGCAGAAGTAGATCGTGCACAAAAGCATCTTAACCTGCTTAATGGACTCAAAAAAGACGAGTTTAGCTTTAGTATCTTTGATGAGCCTTTCAGTGGTACGAATCCCACAGAAGGTGCAGCAGCTGAGTATTCTATCTTAGAGGCGATGGCCGGCTACACCAATACACTGAATATAGTAGCTACGCACTATCCTGTCGTGATGTTATTAGAGGAAAAACGTCCGGAACTAGGCTTTGCCAATTATAAGGTCTACATCACGCATCGAAAGGGCGAAAAGAAACTCAACTATACTTATAAAGTGATTCCTGGTAAATCGAATCAAGCCATTGCGATTGATATCCTTGAAGAACAGGGTTATGATATACGGTTCCTGAAACGCGCGCGCGAAATTATTGAACACCCTGAGCGGTATTCATCCCAGTTCTAGGCAATGGGTGGTAGCGTATACCCACTGCCATTTTGGTGTTATGGGTAAAGATAGTCACTAAAGGCATATGGATGCTTTTTGCGAATGATCGGTTGCTTATTTTATTATTCAGCTGGTGAACGATGCATACCGAGCTTCAACCTTACTTTTCCAATCAGCAGCTGGCCGAAGCAGGTTGTGATGAGGTGGGGCGGGGGTGTCTGGCAGGCCCAGTAGTAGCTGCAGCGGTCATATTGCCCAAAGATTTCTTATACTTATGCCCTAGCCTCAAAGACTCCAAGCAGCTGAAAGCAGTACAACGGCAGTCCCTTAGCAAGGTCATTCAGCAAGAAGCCGTTACTTGGGCAGTGGGTGAGGCAAGTCCCCAGGAAATAGACCAATACAATATCTTGAATGCCACGTACTTGGCCATGCATCGGGCCATTGCGAAGTTACAGCCACTGCCAGCATTGTTGCTCATTGATGGTCCTCGTTTTCAGTCCTACCGAAGCATTCCACACCATTGTATTGTTAAGGGAGACGCCCAACTAGCGCCTATTGCGGCGGCTTCTGTGCTGGCCAAGACATATCGGGATGCACTTATGCACCAGCTCGCTCAAGGCTTTCCGGGCTATGGGTGGGCAAGTAACGTGGGGTATCCTACTAGGGTACACCGTCAGGCTATTCAAGACCTGGGTGTCACACCCCACCATCGTCAGAGCTTTCGGCTTTTGGCCGAGAAGAGCTGCTAAAGGCTAAGCAGTTTATATTGACGTAATGGGGCTGTTCACATCACTCTCCTAGGTCGCACAGCAGTCCATTCCTACGCACTTACAGTACCTACGATTATACAGATGCAGTCCTACAATGACTAGTGAGGGAATGTAGAAGAATCTTTCTGGTAAAGGCACTAGCTTAAACGTTTCATTCACCACTGTCAAAACAAGGGTTATCCAGGCACTCCACAAGGCTATTCGAATCCAGCTTTTTGTTGAATCTCTCGTGGCGTAATAGATGGCGAAAAATGAAATAGCCAGAAATAAATAGTCGATTAGTTGCCACCAAATAGGGGCATCAACACAGCAAACCTTAGAACATGTTCTTACCGCAAAAATGAAGGGCGTGGCCATGCAATGTAATAGGCATAGAAGGCTCGCTGCAGCACCTACGTAGTCCGTTTTAATTCTAGTTTTTAACATAAAAATTACTAAACAGAAACAATCCTTGCCCGAAAGCGTCGTAAAAGAGGAGCCAATATACGAAATTTAATAAACTCACCACGCCTTTGCTTCATCACACATTAATGAGTATATCCCCTTAGTCTAATCTTCCTTCCTGTAGAAGCAGAGAAAATAGCGAGGAAATTATCTAAATAACCCCAAAAGGAGGCGATAGGAGATCTCCCGAAAAATTTCTCCTCATGAAGAGGAATAGAAGCAATTGGCCAGATTACGCAAAGGTATCAGGATATTTTTATTTCACCTTGGTAAGGTTTATCTTCGTTTCGCTGCCTAAAGTTTACATGAAGCGTACATTACTATGACACTCACAGGAAAACACGCCCCGATATTTAAAGCACCTGCTGTCACGAATGGGCAGCATATCGTGCACGATTTCTCGCTAGCCCAATTTATGGGTCACAAGGAAGTTTTGTTCTTTTTTTATCCCAAGGATTTCACCTTTGTATGTCCCACTGAGCTGATCGCCTTCCAAGAAAAGTTAGATGAATTTGAACAAAGGGGCGTGATTGTAGTAGGCTGCTCTACCGATACGGAAGAAACGCACTTGGCCTGGATCAATACGCCTAGAAATCAAGGAGGTATCCAAGGCATTACTTATCCTCTTGTTGCTGATGTTAGAAAACTATTGCTGCCAACTACGGTGTATTAGGGGGACAATGGACTTATGATGATCAAGGTAGTATGATTTTCCAGGGTAATCCGATAGCTTACAGAGGCACTTTTTTCATCGACAAGGAAGGTATTATCAGGCATACTACTGTTAATGACCTACCACTAGGCCGAAATGTAGATGAAGTACTGCGTGTTATAGACATGTGGCACCATGTAGAGCAGTACGGTGAAGTGTGCCCTGCTAATTGGAAAAAGGGGCAAGAAGCTATGCAGGGGAGTCGAGAAGGGGTCTTAAACTACCTGAAAAAGTACATGGCTTAGTAGTTAGTCACTTAGGAACACTTATATCCCATCATTTCAAGATCTGCAAGGCTACAACATATTACAAAGCCCTAGATCCCCAAGGCATATGTTACCACAAGCAGAGACCTGGTGCCTATCTCTCATAACGTATGCTGTGCTAGTAGGACTTGGCATTTTAGTCTTCTCGGTTATCTCTACCTGACTCGTTCGCTCACCTCATAGGCTGTATCCTTCCCCCAGTAGATATAGATCACAACCAGGGTTTGGGCATTGTTAAAAAGGTAGTACCCGTATCATGATTTCATTGTTCAAATGTTCGTCGCAGTTATTCTCTGTAACAAGCTATTGAGTAAAAATCAGCAATACCAAGATTTGAATATTCCGTAAAAAATCGCTACGTTAGCAACTTTTCACTTTTTCTATTATAAATATTTTCTTTTCATCGCATCACACGATAATATCTACCAAATTTTGCCAAAAGAGCACTTCTGTGTTGTACATAGATAGATGGTGTAGATATTTAGCGTGTGCATCATCTTGGCAGACACCCCGGGATAGCTCTCGGAGCCCTTATGTTATTTTCATTTATAAACCCCAACGACTATGGCAAATAATCTGGAGTTAAGCAGATTCAGGAAAAATGTTTTTCCTATATATAGACATGAATTAAGGAAGTTTATTCCATTAACTTTTATTTTCTTCATGATCTCTTTTAATTACTCCACTTTGAGGAGCTTAAAAGATATTTATGTGCTGGAGCATGCTAGTGCTGAAATGATTTACTATTTAAAGCTTTTTGGTGTGACACCAGCTATTCTGTTGCTAACAATTGCCTATAATAGAATCAGTAGAGTAGTAGATAAAGCCAGAAAGTTCAATATAGTCATTGCTTACTTCCTAATATTTTTTGGTCTTTCCTACTTTGTCTTTATTCCTAATCTAGAACTGTTACAGCTCGATAGTTTGGCCGATAAATTGAACATCAGTATCCCCACTATGAGAAATCTATGGGAGTCTATCCGCTACTGGCCCTTATCTCTATTTTATATCAATGCTGAGGCATGGGGAACGATGGCATTGGGCGTACTTTTCTGGACATTTGTCAATGACATTACGGGGGTAGAACAATCCAAAAGGTTTTATAGCTTTTTGTCTCTAGGGGCTGCTGTAGGGCTTATTATGGCAGGCATATTACTTAAGACTTGCCAAGAACATCTTGATTTGGTTCTAGGAGCTTGTGTAGGGCTTATTGGCACGATATTGTTAGTGTATAATAGTTTTTCATACAACATCCGGAAGCACCCAGAACGTTACCAAATAGAGGCGAGGCCCAAAAAGAAAAAAGAAAAACTATCCTTTGTCGAGTCTTTTAGGTTTCTAATGAACTCTAAGTACCTTGCGTTGATTGCTACCTTAATCATATCTTATGGGCTGGTCATCAGCTTGTTTGAATCGGTATGGAAAGCAAAAATTAAAGCATTGACACTAGGAAACGAGGGCATGTTAGCTAACATATATGGTAATCAGGGCATTTTATCGGGCATTCTGTCTCTTGTCCTTATTCTATTTTTGTCAGCTCCTATTATGCATAGAGGGTGGCGTTTTGCTGCTTCCGTAACGCCTGTAGTCACGCTAATAGCAACAGTAGTGTTCTTTTCGTTCTTGTACTTTCAGGATGCGCTTAGTAGTGTGACAGCATTGTGGGCATTAAGCCCATTGTCTCTGGCAGTGACGTTTGGACTCATCAATGTAGTATTTATCAAGGCATTCAAGTACACGCTGTTTGACCCGACCAAAGAAAGGGCCTATATCCCCTTGGACGAAGAGTCTAAGGTGCGTGGTAAAGCAGCGGTAGATGGCGTAGGGTCCCGTCTGGGCAAGAGTTTAGGTTCTTTGATGATAACTTTTGGAGTAGTACCCATTTTTGGTTCTATTCACAATGCTGAACATGTCATCTTCTTTATAATTATGACCATGTTAGTACTGTGGCTGAGAGCAGTAAACAAACTCAGCGTGCTGTTCAAGAAGCATGAGGCGTAGGGGGAGCAGTAGATTGGTGATCATTAAAAAAGCTCAGCAGGTAGTAATACCCTGAGCTTTTTACTTACATAGTTGTCCCCCTAAGAAAAGAAAGTTACATCGAATACTAGGTGTAGAGGCAGATTTTTATAAAGACTCTCCTCTCAAAGCGAGGCAAAAAATGCAAGAAAAGCGTAATTTTCTTTCAAAACCACCCCGTAGAAAATGAGAATCACCTGGTCGGTGGACCCTGCTTACTTTTCAAGGAAAAAAGTAAGCAGAAAAATCAGTTGCTGTGGTCTCGAGTGCTAAAATCCTGGCTTCCAGCCTATAGCACCTAAACGCCGCCCTACGGACCTCAAACGGTAGATGCTCCTTGACGGGGCCTATGGCTGCGAATTTCTTGACGTGCTCTCCACCAAGGCGGCAATTCCGCATTGCTGAAAATGTCTCTACTAAAACCTGTGTGGTAGACAAAAAGGAACGCTCGCCCGGCGAGGGCAAATCACGTATACTTCGCTGAGTACTAAGATTGGAAATGAATTATTAAGGAAGCAACTCTACTTATCTAGCGCGTTGCGTTGCTTATAACAGCTCAATAATCTCTTCTGTAATACCTGAGCTAGAAAAACCACCGTCGTGCATGAGATTTTGCATCGTCACCATCCTACTCAAATCAGAAAACATCAACACAATGTAGTCTGCACAATCTGTTGCGCTAGCATTACCCAAAGGGGACATCTTGTGTGCATAGTCATAAAACTTATCAAAGCCCGGAACGCCGTTTCCTGCTTTAGTGTAGGTAGGTGATTGCGAAATAGTATTTACGCGTACGTTTTTTTGCTTGCCTAGACGATGGCCATAGCTTCTCGCAATCGACTCAAGCATGGCTTTGGCTTGCGTCATATCTGAATAATCCGGAAAGGTCCGCTGCGCAGATATATAAGAGAGAGCCAGAATGGATCCCCATTCGTTCATGGCATTCAATTTCTCTGCTGTTTGCATCACCTTATGAAATGACAGAGCAGATATGTCTAAAGTCTTAAGAAACCAGTCATAGTTAAGATCGCCATATGATCTGTTTTTCCTGACGTTCGGACTCATACCAACAGAATGAAGGATAAAGTCTAGCTTACCACCTAATATTGTCATGGATTCTTCGAAGAGCTTTTCTAGGTCGTTCACAACCGTAACATCTGCAGGGATAACCGATGCTTGGCAAGATTCAGCTAAGCGATGAATTTCTCCCATTCTCAAAGCCATCGGTGCGTTGGTCAAAGTAAAACTACCTCCCTCTTCCTTGATTTTTTTTGCGGCCTGCCAGGCAATAGAGTGTTGATCCAGAGCACCAAATACGATCCCTCTTTTTCCTCTTAGCAAATCGTAAGTCTTCATGATTTTGTGGTTTAGTTGGAAAGGTTACTTATCTGCTTTTTAATAAAGATTTTTCATTGATGTAGGACAAAGGTACTAATTCTGGAGGCATTCATGGCGCAACTTTCACTTCGAGCGACCATTCGAGATGATAGCCCCTCTGGAGGCCTCTACTTAATTTTTCAATAAAAATAATTACTTTTGAAATGAAATTATGGATTTTGAATGATCATTAACCTTATTAAACATGGCTACATCCACTAAAGAGCCCCAACAAAACAAAGAGGCAGCATTCGGATTACCCAAAGCTGAATTCAAACCCATTGCAGCTAGAGGTAAGCAGTGGTTCAAAATCACTGCTGCCATAGTAGGTATTGTATTAAGCATAGGCATAGGTGTTGTCTATTGGTTTTTTTACCATACCCCCACTGTCAGTACTTCTATTAAGCAGCACTTGACACTCGAAGAGTATGAAATTGAGGAGTTGGCATCGAAAGTAGGTGTTACTGAGGCAAGCGTGTCTGCAGATCACCAAGCTGTAAAGCAAGAGACAGAAGACACGGATTTTTTTGAAAAACTGAAAATCCTGGCAAAAAAGAAAGCCACACAAGACTCCAGTAGGTCACAAACTGCGCAATCCCACAAAGGGACCATTACTAAGATTTACACACCACAAGATGCTTACTACATTGTGTTGAGTAGTCTGATCGATGAAGACTTAGCTTCAGACTATGCACATCAGTTGGCCAGTGGTGGTGTTGAAGTTACAATTATCGCCCCCCCTCCCGGGCGATACTACTACTGGGTTGCTATTCAACAAGGGAACTCCCTACACAATGCCTACAAGAAAATAAAGAAGCTGCAAGCTACCTACGGCACAGATATATGGATTATAAAATACTAAAAATAATACGTGTTACTAAATGATCAATGCTGCTATAGTGCCCACGATGGGTACCAAGGAAATCTCATCGTTTATGGCGCTTCTTGTAAAAGGAGGATGGGTGATGGTACCTATTCTATTGCTTTCTGTCTTAACATTATACGTGTTTATAGAAAGACTGATAGTACTCCAAAGATCTACCAAGATATCTGAGCAATGGCTAGATGAGATCAGGACAAAGAGCTCGGCAGGGGATATGCAAAGTGTACAAATGTTATGCGGACAAAAGCAATATGCTGTTGCTAGGGTTATCCAGGTGGGAATAGAAAAGTTACACATGCCGATCGAGGCTATGGAGTGTATTGTCGAGAATACAGGCCAAGCAGAGGTACACAAACTGGAAAAAAAATTGGCTTTATTGGGTACCATTGCAGGAGCTGCCCCTATGCTAGGATTTTTAGGTACGGTCATCGGCATGATCCGAGCATTTATGGCCATGGCGCAGGAGACACGGCCCATCAGTCCCCAACTATTGTCTGGAGGCATTTACGAAGCCATGATTACTACTGCTGCAGGGCTCATAGTGGGAATAGTAGCCTATTTGGGTTACAATTATTTGCTAGCGCGCATTCGGAATGCCACCCATGATATTGAGCATATTGCCAATCAGTTTATTGAGATTGTAGAGCGTAATTTAACAGCAAAATAACATCAGGAAGCTAGTGAAGCTTAACAGAAAATACGAAATCGATACGCAATTTAGTATGTCGTCTATGACAGATATCGTTTTCTTGTTGCTTATTTTTTTTATGCTCACGGTTTCCTCTGTGACGCCTCGATCCTTACGCATAGACCTACCGCTTAGCAACAATGCGGATACACTACTACCGCAAGTCAACGTCATGATTACAGCAGACCTGGCATATTACGTGGACGACCAAAAAACAACACAGGAGCAATTAGAAGGATTATTACAGCAAAAATTCAATACAACAACCCAACGTCTAGTGCTACTTCAAGTAGATCAATCTGTACCTGTAGCACATGTGGTTTACGTAACGGATATTGCTGTCTCACTTCACGCAAAGGTAGCTGTGGCTACCCAGCCTGAACCATGAAGAAGCATGAGCATCATAAAGATAACAGCCATAAGCTAGCCCTTGCCCTATCGTTATGCTTGCATGCACTATTGCTTTGGGGGGCTTATTGCTTACCTATCAGACCATGGACTAATTCCTCCTCAGAATATAGTGTTGCATTATACCCCACATGGATCCGCCCACAGAAGGCCTCGGGCAACCTGCCTGACAATCCGCTAGTTGCTCCCCAGCTAGCCAGTGAGCAGGCTCATGACAAAAGCGAAAAATTTGTAAAAATTGTAGAAGTTATAGAAGATCAAGAAACGCCTCCCGAAGACATAGCACCTGCGTCACAAGAGATGTCAAGACAGGATGCGCTCGTAGCACAAGTAGAGCACTTGTCCCAAAACCCACCCGAAGTTGACATACCGGCGAGCCCTCAAGATGAGGCGACCATGACCATTGACCAACGAAGTTTGTATAAGGCACATCAAGATGAGCAAGTAGGCCCATTATTGGAGCTTGCAGGATGGCTGTGGGATATGGTCCCACAGCCCGAAGACCCTACCGAAGAAAGCGGAAAGATCGTATTTCAAATTAAAATTGATGATTCGGGAGAAGTGATTGCTGTAGAAACCATAGAAAAAACAATTAGTCCCCTAGTAGAAGGAATTTATCAAGAATCCTTAATGGGGTTGACTTTTAGCAAGACTACTGATAACCTTGTATACGCCCCCACGTCTACAGGAAAAGTAACCTTTGTACTGGAAGTTAAGTAAGTGCTAAGATGGTAGTACAGCTTGGCTAGGTTGTAGTGAGCAGATCATATTCGTAATACTGCGCCTGAGTGCCCTGTTGTCTTGATAGCGCTCTATCGTTCTTCTCGTACCGACCAATATAGCCATGAATCTGCATGAAACGCTTCGGCAATACTGGGGCTACAAATCTTTTCGGCCATTACAGCAAGATATCATCCAAGCAGTATTGGGTGGAAAGGACGTATTGGCCCTCTTACCCACAGGAGGCGGAAAGTCTATCTGCTTTCAAGTACCTACATTGATGCGGCCAGGTTTGTGTATTGTCATCTCACCATTAATTGCACTGATGAAAGATCAGGTAGACCAGTTGAAGAAGAGAAAAATCGCTGCCGAAGCAATTTTTACAGGCATGAAGGCCTCTGAGATTGACGTCGTTTTGGATAACTGCATTTACGGAAAGGTCAAGTTTTTGTATCTCTCGCCGGAACGCCTCAAAACAACCTTATTGCAAGAGCGCGCTCAAAAGATGCAAGTCAGCTTATTGGCTGTAGATGAGGCGCATTGTATTTCTCAATGGGGCTATGATTTTAGGCCAGCGTACTTAGATATTGCGGCGTTCAAGACGTTGCTGCCCAGTGTCAACGTCATTGCCCTTACCGCTACAGCCACGCCTAGAGTGCAACAAGACATTCAAGAGCAACTTCAGCTAAAAAGCCCACTACGATTTCAGAAGAGTTTCACAAGAGATAACCTAGCCTATGTAGTACGTAAGACAGAAGACAAAGAAGGGCAGCTACTAAACATCCTTCGCCACGTACCCGGTACAGCCATCGTCTACGTTAACGCACGAAAAAAAGCCAAGACTACAGCCCAGCTCCTACAAAAAAATGATATCAATGCAGTGGCATATCACGCAGGCCTCACAGCACCAGAGCGTAGCGCGCGACAAGAAGCTTGGATCAACGAGACCACCAAGGTTATAGTAGCTACCAATGCTTTTGGCATGGGAATCGACAAGCTCAATGTACGTTTGGTCGTTCACCTAGACCTACCCACCACCCTAGAGGCGTATTACCAAGAAGCAGGCCGTGCGGGGCGAGACGAAAAGAAGGCCTATGCTGTCATCTTACATAATGACCAAGATATTGCCATCCTTAAAGAAGGCATACAAATAACCCATCCTTCTCTATCTCAGCTCAGGAAAGTATACCAGCACTTAGCCAACTATTATCAAGTGGCTGTAGGAAGTCATAATATGACAACCTATGATTTTGATTTAGAACACTTTGCACATGTTTACGGCCTCAAGCCCCGGTTAGCTTACCAAGCTTTGAAAACCCTGGAGCGGGAAGGCTTGATTCAGCTCAATGAAACGTTTTATCAATCTGCTCAATTATATATTATTATCGATCCCCAGGCCTTGTATGCTTTTCAGGTAGCCCATGCCCCCTACAATCTACTGATCAAGGCTTTACTAAGGTTATATGGAGGAGCGCTCTTTTCAACATTTACTGGTATCTCCATACAGCACATTGCCCAATTTCTCAATGGCACACCGCAGGGAATCTCCAAACAACTTGAGGCGTTAGAGCAACGGCAAATCGTTCAATATCGTCCTCCAAAAGACACTCCCCAACTTACCTTCATAACACCACGATACCCTGCTGCCTTGCTCCCCTTGGATAGCAAAAAGTTGAAACAGCGCATGACCATAGCCCAAGAAAAAGCCGAGGCAGCCGTCCACTATATCACCTGTCAGTATCGTTGCAGGGTGCATCTACTGCTCGAATATTTTAGCGAAATCGTGCACCAAAAGTGTGGGCATTGCGATATCTGTCTGGTAGAGGAAAAGCAACGGTCACAGCGCCCCGCCGAGGATTGTCAGAAATATAGGCTATTGGTTCTGAAACGCTTGCAACAGGGCAAACAAGAACTAAAAGAGATCATAAGTAGCGTGGATCTTATTGAAGAAGAAGCTATGTTAGCTGCTATTAGGGAGATGCTAGAAAACAGGGAGGTGGCCTATGATAATGCGTACAGACTAATTCTCATAAGCAACCCAAAACCAGGACAGAAAAACAGCAACGAAAATGCCGCAAGCGGGTGAGCTGTGCACACGTATACCTAAAAGTTTACCAAAGTAGCTTCGTTTCCTTAGCAGTACCTCTAGATTTTTTTCTACGTAGCAGGTAAAAATAAAAGTGGGCAAAAAATCCGCTGCTGTGGTTTCGAGCACGGATCTAAATTCGGTCCTTCGGACCTCAAATAGTAGATGCTCCTTAGCGGCCTGTGGCTGCGGATTTCTTGACGCGCTCTCCACCAAGGCGACAATTTCTTGCAGTACGTATACGCGATTCCCTTTTTGTGTGGCATACAAAAAGGAACACCTTTCTGGCGAGGGTAATCACAGACTCTGGCTGTAGATTTCTCAATATCTACAGAGCCAAGGTAGCGGTTTGTACCAAGCGGGGACAGTACACCATGTTTAGCGAAACTCTTGATATAAGTCTTGAATACTCATTACCGTCACAGAATTATTTAAGGCAAACGAATGAGGGCCAGGATAGATCATGGTGATGTGATCGAGTTGTAGATTTGCTAGGGCACTGCGTATCGATGGGGTGATCTTTGGCTTATCTGTATATTTGAACTCAAAGCCCAATCTTTTGCCTTGATGATGAATGAGGAGGTCAAGTTCTGCGCCAGTCTGTGTTCTCCAGAAGTAGGCATTAGAAGCAGGCACTTCATAGTATCTGAGTAGCTCTTCTAAGGCAAACCCCTCCCAAGATGCTCCGAGTTTGGGGTGGCGCTCTACAGCCGTTCTGTCAGGCAACCCCATGAGGTTGTGCAGGATGCCTGAGTCTCGAAAATATATTTTCACAGTTTTCACTTGGCGTTTCCCTATGTTTTCGAACCAGGGCTGCACCGTACGTATCATGAAGGTTCCCTCTAAGATATCTAAATATTTTTTTACGGTGTGGTTCGATAAACCCAAAGAACGTCCCAGTTCGCTTGCATTGAAGAGTTGTGCATGATAGTGAGCGAGCATCATCCAAAATCTGTGAAGGTTCCGATAAGGGATTTTAAATCCTAGATTAGGGATGTCTTGCTCTAGAAAGGTACGTATATAGAATTCTCGCCAAGCAAAACTACCTTTTTCGGTATTGGCCAAGTAAGATTTAGGAAAACCGCCCCTAATCCATAGCTTATTGCTATCATCTGCTTCCCGGAGGCCAAATGGCGGAAGGTCTAGGTAGCCTATACGGCCTGCTAGCGACTCTGAAGATTGTCTGATAAGTACACGAGAAGCGCTTCCCAAGATTAAAAAACGCAAAGAAGTAGTATCTGCTAAGACGCGTAACACAGGAAATAAGTCAGGCCTACGCTGTATTTCATCAATGACTACGGTTCCATGTAAGGCAGAGAGCGCCAACATCGGGTTGTCCAAGCGCCCTAAGTCGAAAGTATTCTCCAAATCAAAAAAGTGAATCTGCGTTGTGCCGTGTTGTTGTATGAATTGGCGGGCAAGTGTAGTCTTACCACACTGCCTAGGCCCTAGGATCGCACAAACAGGATGGTTTTGAAAAATCTCTTGGATGCTATTTAAAAAATGAATGCGCTTCATTAGGAATTTTATGTTATTTAAGAATATACATGATGCACAAATATACCAAGTATATTGGAACTACATATTCCAATTAACAGGGTATTTTTTCGTAATGACACGTCACACTGTGGTATTCAAAGGATCCGCCTAGGGGGGTAGGGCGTGAGCTTGGTGCTTCGTCAGGCGCTAAGGGAAGTGCTTTTTGAATGTGCGTAAGCGCACGAGTTTGCCTCGTGTGCGCCTCAGAGCCAGCCAAGGTAGGTCGGTTCGCTGAGTGGTGGCTTTTTTCGAGTCCTTTTTGTGTGGCAGACAAGAAGGAACGCCCGTCCGGCGAAGGAACACCACGTATGCCTCGCTGAGAACTAAGATTGAAAATGAGCTATTAAGTCAAGACTCCATGGCTCTTTCCTCTGCATCTCTCCAAGCACTTAATCCAGTGCAGCGATGGGAGAGTGAATAATATGGAATAAAGTCTGATCTTTACGCGATGCCAAACAAAATTCTTGGCGATGAACTGCGATACATGGCAATTTACCAGAAGATGCTCGAAAGGCCACTTGATGCATCCCCTCGGGCAATCTAATGCGTGTATAGTAAATGCTGTGGGGTATCGTTTGCCAATTCCTTGTATCTGCCTTTTCCGTAACAAAGTTGATACCCTTTACGAGAATACCTAACGCTTCGCTTTGTTTCCTTATTTGATGTTCGGCTACTTTTTTTAGAGCCACTTTAAGTAGTGATTTACTTAATTCTAATACCATGCGTTGCCTTAGCACTTGAGAAGCAATGGAATTAACGTCTTCTAGTATTTCGAGTGTCTGTTGCTTCCCATCAGGGGTAAGGATGCAAGCCTGATCATATATTAAAGGTCTTTCCCGGTATTTAGGAAAGGCCACTCGAATAAGTTCCAAATCTACTATTGACGTGCTGTCATCGCGGACCGGAAGTGGAAAAGAAAAAAATAGCCCCAGCTCCTCATTACTAAAGGTTGCTACCCCGCCTACATCATGTCCCAACACAAAGTCTATGCTCCACGCGTCTTTTACAGGGCCCAACCCATTGTTCCATAAAAAAACAGCATCTCCCAACATGGGCTCCTTGACAGGATCGTATCGAAGCTTAAATTCCTGTTGATATTTATCCACCTGGTCATGCAACCCTGTTTTGTAAGCAGTATAAAGCAGGTCTTTCTTAAGCTGCTCAGGCGCACTTAGCCCAAACAAACGTTTATAGTCTTCTTGGTATATCTCGATAGCGTTGCGGTAAGCAATAAAGGCATCATTGTATTCATGGTTGGCTTGGTATACCAGTCCCATGAGCGTATGAATGAAAGCATCCCGTCGGTATTTGTTAGTTTTCTTGTACTTATCACCCAGCTGATTCAGCCTGATATTCAATCGGCGGCACTCGACCAAAGCTTCGGAATACTGCTCCAGCTGAAGGAAGTTGAGGATCTTATAATAGTGTAATAGAAAAATTTCATGATCTTCTCCCTTATAGTCAGTGGTAGTAGCGCTAATGACAAGAGTAAGCGCCTCATCCAAAGGCTTAGTGAAAGAATTTTCGTATATAATATAGGCTTGCTCAAAAAAATAGTTACTCTTTTCATACCGTTGCATAAGGTGGGCGATCACCCCCCTATTTAAGTAAAAGAGCAGCCTGTTTTTACGCCTTTTAGCACGCTTGTTCTTGTTCAATTGCACATCAGCCTCCTCCAATTTATTGGCTAAAAATAACTGGTGGAATTGAGCATCTTTCTGGTAGTACGTGACGTGGCAAGCCTGTGACCATAACAGAAGACCCAAGATTACTCCTATACATGTTCTATGCATCACAATTTCATCAATTCTGCATTTCTGCTTCTTGGATAGGGAAGAAGGTCCACCTGGACCATAGACTGGTATAGCGTGTGTACGTTAGTCTGTAGGGGAAGCACCTAGATATTTTTGCTTGACTTTTTTACCACGCCCCTTATACTTTTTAATCTTTTTTCCTCCTATCCAAACAAGTTCGTTGGTCTCTAGGTCAGCCAATTCTAGATTCACCTGATAGAACACGACCTTATTGTTCCCCTCTGTATCTATAATGGTATAGATGGTCCCAAACAACATGTAATCTGCTCCCAACTCACGTCCCAAGCGCTTTTGCGTCTCCGGCGCAACAAAGGCCGCCTGCCCCATTCTTTCACTACGCAATTTCTCTTTGAGAGTGCTGTTGGCTACTATACGTACTTTGCCTTCTTTGATAAGTGATCTTTCCAAATCTTTAATAAAAGTGTCTGCTTCAATATGTTCATGGCTCTTATTAAGGATAGTGCCTACAATGAGTACTGGTTTACACTCGTCATGGCTTAGGACTTGTTTCTCGTCATTATTTTCAGGTAACGATCGCTGTACTTTTTTTAGGTGTATTTGTTGAAATCTATCTAGCCAAGGGGCATGCGTAATTTCTTCTAACATCTTTTCAGCTACCAGCCTTGAATCTGTATCGTTCCACCGCCCACTTAAGTCAGTTATTTGGGCCGTACTGGTACGGGTCACGCGCAGGCAGCTTGTCGTTGCAACTGTAAGCAACCCAATGAACAGGCCTAATCTTACTATTTTTTTCATGATACTTTACTAGTTGGTTGAGATACTGTAATTATTTCTTTGTACTAAAGCTATATGATCATGTACATTTAAACAACACTTGAACTATTTTTCTGCACTATCCTAACTATCTACCAAAATTACTGGAGTGCTACTATCCCTGGTAATGATGCACCCCCTATATAAGCCAATAGTGCGCCCCCGCCAGTAGATAGATGCGACACTTGATCACTGTAGCCCAGGTTTCTGATCGCTGCTGCCGAGTCGCCACCGCCAATTAGGGAGAAAGCGCCCCGCTGGGTTGCTTGTGCGACAGCAACAGCAACAGCTTTTGTCCCTTGTTGAAAGCTGAGCATTTCAAAAAAACCAAGTGGACCACACCACAGGATTGTTTGAGCGGTTTGTACAATAGCCGAAAACTCCTGCTGTGCCTGGGGACCTATATCTAAACCCATCCAACCAACAGGGATGCTTCCCCCTGCTGCTATTCTCTTGCTGGTGGCCTCTTCTAGTCCCGAAGATATTACCGCATCTTTGGGCAGTACCAATTGCACCTGTTTTTGCTGAGCTTGTTGGGCCAATTGCCTAGCTATTTTCACTTGATCATCTTCTAACAAAGAATCGCCTACTTGGCCCCCCAAGGCTTTTTGGAAGGTATGCGCTACGCCCCCACCCACTAGCAGATAATCTAGCTGATCCAACAGATGCTTTAGGGGTTGTATTTTGTCCGAAATCTTGGCTCCCCCTATAATTGCTACCAGTGGTTTCTTAGCCTCTTTGAAGATCTTATCAGCGCTATTGAGCTCTTTTTGCATCAGGTAGCCAGCTAGTTTATCCTTAAAGTGGTGGGCAAGCAGCGTTGTAGACGTGTGGGCCCGATGGGCTGTACCAAACGCATCATTAATGTACACATCGCCCCAAGAAGCCAGTTCCCGCGCCAAGCCCGGATGACCCGTTGTTTCGCCATCCTGAAATCGTACATTTTCCAGCAACAGCACCTGACCAGGCCCGAGTTGTTGTACTTTTGCTTGTGTGTCTAAGCCTATGCAACTTGGCGAAAAATCTACTTGAGTGCCTAAAAATTGACTCAAACAGGGCATCAGGTGCTGCAAAGAAAATCGCCTCTCATATCCTTGTAAGGGCCTGCCTAAATGGGATAGCAAAATAGCTGTACCGCCATCCTTGAGTACTTTCCGTATAGTGGGTACGGCTCCTTGGATTCTGGTATCATCCATGACATCCAGGTGCTCATCTAAGGGAACGTTGAAATCTACACGAATCAATGCTTTTTTCCCTTGAAAATTGTATTGCTGTACGTAGCGCATGAGCATTATTGCTTTTTCGTGGCAGTTCTATCGGTAATCTACCTGATGTGTAGCGGCCTTTTTAAGTCGATCATTGATGGCTCTACCCATACCTGTGTTGGGGACAAAGCTTGCTAACATCGTATCTATGGGGAGCGTATCAAGGGTCCTAAGGGCGGCAAAAAGATTCTGTGCTGCCTCGTTTAGGTTGCCTGTAGGTGCCAGTATAACTTGTCGATCAAGCGCAATGTCTAGACAAGGCTGTTGAAAAACAAGGATGCCTACCCGCTGTGTTGCATGCTGATCAAGCAGTACAGGCAGTTCACCTACCATCAAGGGTTTTTTCGGTGCATAATGGTTAGCTAGCATGCCTGGTGCTTGAGGTCGACTTCCTCCTTGATGGAAGACTTGCACAGGCCCTACCGCACGCTCAATATCTTCCAAGCACACACCACCCAAACGGTATACAATAGGCTGTTCTCCTTCAAAACCAACAATGGTAGATTCAATACCAACGGTACAAGGCCCTCCTGCTAAAATGTAAGGGATCTGCATACCTAACTGTTGCTGTACGTGTTGGGGAGTAGTGGGGCTGATATAGCCAAATGGATTGGCACTAGGGGCTGCTAGGGGGAAGTCTAGTCGGCGAAGCAGTTGTAGGGTCAAGGCATGCTGCGGCACTCTCACTGCCACACTGCATAAACCCGAAGTAACCACATCGGGGATGATTGTTTTTTTTTCTAATACTAGCGTAAGGGGGCCAGGCCAAAAGCGGTACGCTAGTTTGAGGGCCTTTTGAGGAAATTTTTTTACAAACTTTTGTATCTGCTCTAGGCTGCCGGCGTGTACAATAAGGGGATCAAAGCTGGGGCGTTGCTTGATGTAAAATACTTTCAGGACCGCTGCCTCGTCATAGGCATTTGCTGCTAAGCCATAGACAGTCTCGGTAGGCACGGCAACCACCCCGCTAGTTTCTAAGAGCTTCTGAGCATATAAAATATCCGAACCTATGATAGCCACGACGCCTTGATACGTAAAAGAAATTGTACTTATTTTTGGGGATTGTATATATCGTTTCTTATCTAAGATAAATTTTGAACGTGTGAGTCAAAAGACAAAATTGACGTTACGGATCGTTGCCGTAATGATCGTCTTCTTAGCATCGGGCATGCAGCTGCAGTTTGTAATAATTCCGGCCCTAAGTACTTATAAATTTTGGCTCGCTGTTGGAGCTTTTGCATTATTACTTATAACCGGTTACTGAGTATCGCTCCACGCGCCAACATGCTGTCTAGTGTTTTGGACTCCAAGATGCAATTGATAGTACTAGAACGCTGTTCTGGCTATTACATTCCCTGAAAGCTCAGGTGCATTGTAGAACTATCTTTTTCCCATGCGATCAAAACTAATCTAAAAAGCGCCAGACTAGGTGACATCCAGATAATTATGGCAAAAATATCATATTATACCGAAGAAGGACTGCAGAAGCTCAAGAATGAGCTACGCACATTGAAAACAAAAGAAAGAGCTAAAGTAGCAGAACAGCTGGCTGAAGCTAGAAGCCAAGGTGATCTAAGCGAAAATGCTGAGTATGATGCAGCCAAAGATGCCCAAGGGCTGCTAGAAATGAAGATTAGCAAACTCGAGCAAACCCTCTCGAATGCACGCATTATTTCAAGAAATGACATTGATATCTCTCAGGTTTCAGTTTTAACCAAAGTAAAAATCAAAAATCTTCAGCGAGGACAAGTGTTTGCCTACACCCTTGTCGCCGAAGAAGAAGCTGATTTAACAGTAGGAAAAATATCTATCGAGTCACCTATTGGCAAGGGATTGCTTGGAAAGAGGGTAGGGGAAGTAGCAACCATTGAGGTTCCTGCTGGAAAGCTAGAATTTAAAATTCTTGCCATCGAGCTATAATGTTTGTCGTACCAACGACTAACGAGTGTGACTAAGAACTTCCTGACTAGGTTGCTGATAACAAGATATCACTATTTCATATGGCAAGTATATTCACAAAGATCATCAACAGAAAAATTCCTGGCTATATCGTTGCTGAAGCATCGGAATACATCGCTTTTCTGGATATTCACCCCCTAGCAGTAGGCCACACGCTAGTAGTACCCAAGCAAGAAGTCGATTATTTATTTCACCTAGACGATGCAGTATATACTGGACTCATGGTTTTCACCAAAAGAGTAGCCGTAGGTATACACAAAGCAATCCCTTGTTTACGAGTAGGCATGGCAGTAGTAGGCTTAGAAGTATCCCACGCACACATACATCTCATCCCGCTCTATAATATTGATGATAATATCAATTTTAACAAACCTAAGCTCAAGCAAAGCCAGGCAGCGTTTTATAGCCTGACTAAGCAGCTACAAGCTAGTATAGTCAACTAATTGCTTATCCTTCACACCCAGGCAGTAAGATAGATACGACATCTCCCTTATGCGGTTGGGCATTGGCACCGCTTGTGCTGACTAAACCAAGAATAAAGGTTGGTTTGCGTATATTTGCTTCCGTTATTTAATTCTCTGCATACTTTCAGGACCCCAGGTCTACCCTAATATGGAAAACTACCCTTGGCTGCAACACTACCCTCAGGCTGTACCTGCTACTATCAACCCTGACCATTATGAATCGCTTGTCAGTTTTTTTGAAGAATGCTTTGCCCGTCATCAAAACTTACCTATGTACGAGAATATGGGCAAGATACTGTCTTATGGTAAGATAGATGAACTTTCTAGGGCTTTTGCAGCTTACTTACAGGGGTACACTTCCCTGCGACCTGGGGATCACATAGCCATTCAGCTACCTAATCTTGTCCAATATCCCATCGCGCTATTAGGTGCTCTTAGGGCAGGTATGGCTGTTGTCAATGTAAATCCTTTGTATACCACCTATGAGATGGGGTACCAACTCAAAGACTCCAAGGTCAAGGCGATCGTTATATTAGCCAACTTTGCGCACAAGCTAGAAAAAATAATAGCTGAGACTGCTATACAAACAACTATTGTCACCGAAGTGGGGGATATGCTAGGCCGACTAAAAGGGCCTCTAGTCAACTTTATTGTCAAACATGTCAAACGGCTTGTTCCCCCATGCGACTTACCCCAAGCCATTGCATGGGAAAAGGTAGTCAAGCTAGGGCAACGGGCGCAATTTTGTCGAATAAGCCCGCACAAAGACCAAACCGCTTTCTTGCAGTACACAGGAGGTACCACAGGCGTATCTAAAGGGGCCGTACTCACCCATAGAAATATTTTGGCTAATATAGAGCAGATGACGATCTGTATGCGCGTTAAGTTGCAGGAGAAAAAAGAAATCATCATCACTCCACTGCCGCTTTACCATATCTTTTCTTTAATTGTCAACTTGCTCGCCATGATGCAATTGGGAGCTAAGAATGTACTCATCACCAACCCTAGAGACATTCCAGGATTTGTTAAAGAGTTGCGTAAACATCGCTTCACGTGTATCTCAGGCGTCAATACACTGTTTAATGCACTACTAACACACAAGAAATTTGCATCGCTGGATTTTTCTAGCCTCAAAACTTCCTTAGCAGGAGGAGTGGCGCTCCAGAAAACGGTAGCTAGGCAATGGGAGGCCACAACAGGTAGTCCTTTGGTAGAAGGATACGGCCTCACAGAAACTTCGCCCGCGGTAACTTGTAATATGCTAGATGGCACGCATCGCATAGGTACTATCGGCATACCGCTACCCAGCACAATAGTAAAGATAGTAGACGACAAAGGCATAGAAGTAGCCTATGGCACGCCAGGTAATTTGCTTGTCAAGGGACCACAGGTCATGCGAGGATACTGGCAGCAACCAGTAGAGACAACACAAGTATTGGCAGAAGGATGGCTTAAAACAGGTGATATAGCAGTGATGGACCAAGACGGATTTATCACAATCCTGGATCGTAAAAAAGAGATGATCAATGTATCTGGCTTTAATGTGTACCCCAATGAGGTAGAAAGCGTGGCGAGCGAACACCCTAAAGTACTGGAAGCAGGAGCTATTGGCGTACCGGATCAAGCTGGTAAAGAAGAGATTGTGCTCTACATCGCCAAAAAAGATTCCCAGTTGACCAAAGAGGAAATAATTGATTACTGTAGAGAGCGACTCACCGGGTATAAAGTTCCCAAATATGTTATTTTTAAAGATAGTCTTCCTAAATCTAATGTTGGAAAGGTCTTAAGAAGAGTACTAAAGGAAGAAGTATGCAAGCAGACAATACAATAAAGTGTTTAGGGTGTCAGGCTTTTAACCATCTTGTATTGGTAGTGTTTGCGAGGCTTAAAGATGATATAACTACTGACTTGATCGTATAGGTTTTGCCCATCATTCGACGTATCATAAAAAAAGCACTTCCCCTATTGGCTACCATGTGGGTCTTCTCTACCACAGGCTGCCGGGATTTTAGGGACCATCGTACCCCCTACAAGTCTTACGTAAAAATAAAATTCAAATTTGTTAGCCAAGAAAAGTTACTTATTACTGTAGCTCGAGTACCAGTACCTGAAATAGGTGATGGTAGTACGCTATATCAGCCTGATGGGGACAAACCTGTCGAGTTTGAGGCACCTTTTGATCCCCACACAGATTCCATGAAGTTGTACATTCATCATGCTAGCGATCCTACCAAAACGTTGACGATTCACTACCGCAAAGAAGTAGCTCTTGTCTCCCATCAGTGTGGTTGTGCCCATAAGTATGTACTCAACAGTGTAGCGTCTAACTTTGGCGCGAAGTACAGAATTATCAATAAGGAGTTAAGTATTCACAATGAATCCGCTATTGACTTGGAGATATATTTGTAGTGTTTTCCTGTGCTGGGGGATACTTTTGAGTAGCGCACCCACGTGGGGAAAGCCTTTCCCTGGGCCTACAGGCATTCAGGTAAGTGGAGACATCCTCCGCCCATTTAAATCCAAATACAAGTATGGATCGGAAGGCACCCAGTGGGAGTACAGTTGGGCGATAGATATAGCAAGTTATGTCCTAGAAGGAGACGTTGGTTGGGGCCATATTCACTGGGAGGGGCGTGACGCAAAGACAGATACACTGTCCTCGTATACTAGTGATGGAGGATACTTCCGGCTTGGTCTAAACTATAATCTGCTTCCAGACACTCCAGATAAAAATATGGCTTTCCTAGGATTTCGGTATGCTGGGAGCCGCTTTAAGGATCATCTTGTAAGCCAGATACTCTACAATAGCGAAGGACGTATCAAAAACCATGATACCCCTATAGCCATAGACAGCCAACAAAACGGTGTAAGGGCGCGTTGGTTTGAGGTGGTAGCTGGTACCAAAGTCAAGGTATGGAAATGGATATACGTAGGAGGTACAGTCCGTTACAAATTTGGCTTACATGTAAAGTATCCAGGTTCTTACATACCCTATGACGTGATGGGCTGGGGATTCAATGATGCAAAGCACACTTTAGGTTTTAATTTATACCTGTCTTTGCGTATCCCATTGGCACGTAATGCAACGCCGAACAACCCTTAGGGAGCAACAAAGCGTTTAGTATTCACTTCAGTATTTGTAAACTATTTGAAATAGCTAAAGCTATGTTGGGGATCTAGCTGGACTAAAAACTGGTACATCAATGTAATGACATGCTCTATGTCTTGCTTGTGCACCATCTCTACTGTTGTATGCATGTATTTGAGGGGTAAGGATATCAGCCCCGATGCTACCCCTGCACTAGAGTAAGCAAAAGCATCTGTATCGGTACCTGTATGGCTTGAGGCGGCTTGTCTCTGAAAAGGCAGCTTGTTTTGCTTAGCCACATCAATAAGCATCCTAAGTACATTATGCTGCACAGCAGGAGCATGGCTCAAAACAGGGCCCTTACTACAGGAAATATCTCCTTCTTTTATTTTATTGTAACCTGGGGATTGGGTGTCATGCGTCACATCTGTGATAATGGCTAGATCAGGCTTAAGACGGTGCGCAATCATAGAGGCTCCGTTGAGTCCTACTTCTTCTTGTACTGCATTAACGATATATAGCCCGAAAGGCAACTTTTGTTTGTTTTCATAGAGTCTTCTCGCCACTTCAGCAATCATAAAACCTCCAATCCTATTATCTAATCCACGACCTACCCAAAAATTCTTGTTGAGGGTGATTAAATCCGCATCAAAGGTCACTACAGAGCCGACATGAATACCCAAGGCTTCCACTTCTTCAGCTGAGCTACATCCGCAATCTAGCACTACCTTTTCTATGTCCAACTTGGAAGCCTTGTCTTTATCTTCACGTACATGAATAGCGGGCCAGCCAAATATAGCAGGTAATGCTCCCTTTTCAGTATGTATTTTAGCACGCTGCGAAGGTGCAATTTGGTAATCAGAGCCGCCATTACGAATCACATAGATGTACCCTTCCTTCGTAATATAATTGACAAACCAAGAAATTTCGTCAGCATGTGCTTCAATGACGACCTTATAATCTGCTTGTGGATTAATGATGCCTACTGCCGTGCCGTAAGTGTCTGTAAGAGAATCGTCGATGTAGGAATTGAGGTAATCTAGCCAAATCTTTTGGCCCGCTGTTTCGTAGCCCGTAGGCGCAGTATTATTAATATACTCAAATAAGAATGATTCACTTTCTCTATGCATGGAAAAATTTACATTTAGTACTGTAAAAAAACTTGGCACATATTCGCCAGAGAGAGCTAGTCAAGTTGCTCTTGGACGTTCTTATCTTTTTGGTGCATGTCGCCAGACGTGTTGCCTATTGTCTGTCCCTGGAACTTTTCAGGCGACCTCTTTCACTTTGCATCCTCTTCTTTGAGTGCACCCAATTCCTTGTCGATAGTGTAGCGCCCAATTCCTTCTTCACCAATTACATCAAAGAGTTCAACAGCTCGCCTGGCTAGTGTCTCTTCTTCGAGCTGCTCTGCTACAAACCACTGCAGGAAGTTGAAAGTCGTAAAGTCTTTGCAAATCAAACAATGGTCGACTAGTTGATGAATAGCTCGGGTTACCTTGACTTCATGAGCAAGTACTTGCTCAAAGACTTGCCTAAATGATTGAAAATCATGCTGGATTTCAGTTATCTCAGGATGCATAGCATGTCCCCCCGTATCGTTAATATAACGAAACAGCTTGAGCATATGTGTTCTCTCTTCTTCGGCATGGTGATAGAGAAACTCTGCTGCACGCTTGTAGCCTTGTACATCACACCAAGAGGCCATAGCTAGATAGTGTGCGGATGACCTGCCCTCCATACCCACTTGTTGGTTAAGAAGCTGCTCCGTTACTGCACTCAAAGAGCATTTCAGTCGATCTATTTTTTCCATAGTACGATGCCTCAGTCACTAGTTTTAATCTCAGTCGCAGACGTGCTACATGTACAGCAGGCACGCTACTCCATCTAGAATAGCAATTAAGTTAAAAATAGCTAAGGGACCAAATCAGTTGCGCCTTAACGGCTCATTTGCCAGCTCATGATGCAGCGAGGCATGCGCGGTGTCCCCCTTGCCTGCGAGGGAGGGTACTTGTTAGTAGATTTGAGATAGATTATGGCGTATGACGGATATAAATTGTTTTATCTCTTCTTGAGGCTTGTCCCATAAGACTCGATTTCCTGCAGTGTCGTACCAGAACATTGTTGCGTAGCTATCCGTAAC
>WTJV01000036.1 GCA_011524725.1 Amoebophilaceae bacterium
ACTTCTTGGTGTATTGCGATGTTGGCTCTATCGGGTAGGAACTGAACGAGGGATAAACGAACCAAAGGCGCTAATGTCTCCTCTCTCAAGACTCGATCCTCTTGAAGTATTAAGCTGCTCAGTAGAGATAACGGTATGGAGGTTACGTCCAACAGCGCACTATAGCGTAGTAGCAGCTGAGAAGGAGCGGACAAGTGCGCTATACCCATCTCTACTTGAGGCCTTATTCCAGTTTCTGGAGAGGCTTGCTGTAATCGAGCTATGTAATCCGATAACGGTATTTCGGTCTCTTCCAGATAGCGCATGGCCAGTTCTAGCTTCATTGGCGTACGGTATAATGCCTCTAAGAGCGTAGTTACAACGGCGGCATGCACTTCCCTTCCTATGGCCTGGAGTTGTTGGGAGACATATTCACGGGCTTCTGGCTCACTAAAGTCAGCTAGCGCTACCTGTGGATACTTCCGTTGGAAGCATTTGGGGTCTCTAGTAGTCATGATGATCATGACTCTATCGTGATCTCTATGCAAGAGCATGTCTTGGATCATCTCGGTGTGTTGTGCTTGTACATCGTCTAAAATCAAAAAGAGGCGTTGGTTTTTTTCAGCTAGGGCAAGATAGATTAGCTGACCCAATGCTTTACGGTAATTGCTCAGACTATCTCTGTGATGCTTGGCGAGAGGTCTCCAGTCTACTCCAAGACCAGCTGCCATCTCTTGAAATCCTTCTATCAATGCATAGGTACCCGAGGATACCGTCACGAACCGTATTACTTGGTCTTCTTTGTTCTCTTTGGCATACTGCACGGCCAAGGTGCTCTTGCCACTACCCCCAAAGCCATGAATAATACAGATTCCTTTTTTGTTTAGTCCTTCACGCACCGTCGCTGTGGCTACCTCACGCGGTATGTAGTGGCCGACCTCTGGGAAGTTAATGTGGTCGTGTAAATGGCCCGAAGCAGCACCAGGTGAGAGGGTGACGACCATCGGTAACGTTTCGGATAGCATTTCGTACACTTCATTTGCAGTATCGCAGATCAATTTGTGAATAAATAAGTCTTCCCCACTTTTTCCCAGCTCAACACCTCCGAATTTTTTAAGTTTTTTCAGGGATTCCATGACTCCTTCTTTAGATATTTCTTTTGTGGTCACACGTTTATAGAATTCATGCTCTTCGTTTTCAAAAACCAATTTATATCGATCAAATAGCTTTGAGTCACCTAACCCACACTCCCCCCACGTCAGCCGATAAAACACGGGTAGCATGTATGGCGGATTATTCTCTTCCTGCCGCCTCAAGAAGCAGTCTAACTCTTTCATTGGCCATTCCTTGGCGGCAAACTCTGGACTGAGTATAAACACACCGCAGCGTGCCGTATTCATAGCGTTGATCATAGAATCATGCGAATCTCGTGCATACGGTAGCTCTGATCTATCAATAAAAGCCCGGATGTGCGGGTTTCTTGATCGGAGCTCATTGTACAAGGGCTCGGCAATAGTATCCTTGTCCTCTCCCGCATAGCTAATAAATACATCATACGGCTTCTTTTCAACGTTACCAGTACTTAGGGCAGCAGGTTGAGCGTATTCTTCCTGTGCCAAGGCGCCGGATGATCTTCGGTTATCATATACTGCTATTTGTGAGTGTGGCGAGGGAGGGGCCGAAACGTCGTATGTTGTAGCAACAAGTGTGTGATCATCGGGCATCATCGGAATTTGCGATGGTGGGGATTTTTTAGAAGACACATCTTCACCAGCATACATGTTGAGCTGCGCCTGGCACCCCTGCAACAGTAAAAAAGTGAGAAATAGCATCGTTATGACGCCACATGTGATTCTATGCTTGCATTGGTTATCGCGCATAATCATATGTACAAGGTTCTTCTGTGAGTTAATGCTAACTTAATACCACTTCTATTATTCCTTACCATTTTGAGAAAAAGTATGGTAACTGTATATAAGTTCTCTGCAAACCCGTAGCTTCATCGGATCTTCGAGGTCATTCTTATTTATATAAGACACTAATGATAGCCTCCTCCACCGTTCTATAGTATTGTGTAATTTATCTTTATGGATACCATAAACTTCTGCTGTTCTATCCATAGGAGTAGGAATACTCACGCTTACTTTAAATGGATCCGGTATCCACCATTTCCTAATTTCTTTTTCTGCCTCCTTCACTACAGCCAGCAATAACCGTGCCTCACTATTACTTAAGCTACCTAGGCCCAAATGATCCTGCAAGCTCGCTTTGTACTCTAATATGTGATCTGGGATTGCTTTAAGCAAATCACCATTCATGCGCTCAATTGCTTTGTTTAGATTCGATGGGATTAATCCTACTTTTGATAGTATGTATCTGATTTCTTTTTTTGATACTGCCCCTGCTATATTTCTCATATTTTTGACATACTCCTCCCCTTCGGACTTACTAAAAGCAGCTAACTCTACCTTTTTTTCTTCTGGATAGTCTTGGAAAGCCACTTGATCCCGGGTCGTGATCAAGAAATTGAACTTTCTGTTATATACATGCAATATATCTAAGGTGCAAGCTTGGATCTCTCGAATCAGTGATTTATCCTTCGCATCATCTAGAATAAAAAGAAATTTTAGTTCGGCTTGATCCAGCCTGTTGCAAAGTATCTGCAATAGTTTGCAAGGTTTGTTGGGTGCATCTTGGTAGGGATCTTTAAACTTGGGGTCTATATGTCGGTAGCCTAGTAGATCATTCACCTCACTCAATCTTTCTGTGAGTGCGTTTGTCTCATTAGCTTGTAGCATTAGATAGTACCCATTTCTTTTTAAGCTACTTGAGTTAACGTATTTCTTCCTTGCCAAATTCACTACTAGTTTAGTCTTACCACTACCGCCATATCCATAAACAGCACACTCCCCGTGGCTATCGAGAGCCTCTTCTATCTGTTTAGTTTCTCTCGATCGTTCTACATAATACTTTCTATCTAATGGGGCATATTTCGTTTCTAGGTAGCTGAGTAATCGCTCTAACTGTTCTAGAGAAGCTGTGTCCTTTGCTGGCACCCAGTTATATGCGTTTACTCCGCCAGTTGCTATAATACTGCGGATTTTTTCACCATTTACTGTAATTGTAATACCGATACCGAAGATAACAGCAAGGATGGCCCCTGTACTGAAGCGACTAAAATGACCTGGAGCAAGGAGTTTCACAGGGCTATGAGAGGTTTCTGGCACTGAAGAAGTAGGGGGGGGCACAGGACTATGAGGGGTTTCTGATACTGAAGTAGGGGGATCTACAGAACTATGAGAGGTTTCTGGCACTGAAGAAGTAGGGAGGGGCACAGGACTATGAAGGGTTTCTGATACTGAAGTAGGGGGATCTACAGGGCTAACCGTATGTCCTGAAAGCCGACTAGGACTTTGAGAAGCGCCTGACAAAGTATCTAGTGACAGAATTGATCCGTGTGATTCTGTAACCAAACAGACTTCTACTGCGATGTTTAGCTTACTCGTTTTTCTAAGAAGAGAGTTCTTGCTCTTGCGCCCCCACAACACAATCCCTGCATGCTTATGCTGTGAGAAGATCTTTTTTTGTTTTTCATCTAAACGATGGTGCTCAAAGTTTACCCCCAAATCACCTCCTAAATCAACCAGATCAAAGAAATTGACACCTTTCAGTGTTGCACCACTCTTGAAACCTCTATTTTTGTTTGTCCTCAAGAGCCTGTCATACTCTGTTGCAGAACTTGCCCCTACGTACGTAATAGTGCAGCTTGCACGCTGTACCACCGAGCCTTCCTTAATCCTATAGCCTATATAACGACAACCGTCCGGGATATTGTAGACTACTGGATCAGGTTCCTCGTCTGAGTCTGACCCCAGGATCATCTGTGGTCCTGGAGTCCATCTTTCTTGCACTGTAGGAACTGATACCTGACCTTCTCCCTGATCAAGGGGGGCCTGCATCCCCCCCATCAAACCGCATTTACCTAGGTACACATACGAACGATGAGGAAGTCGGACCATACTCAGGATGTGAATCCGAGCTTTTGAAGTCCACGTGTCTTTTCCTTGTAACCAGACAAGCTGTGGGCCAATGGCAGAAGGGCTCACGACCGGCAAGATACGCTGGGAGGTATGGGCGTTTGGGGTAGCTTGTAGCTCCGCCTTCCATCGGCCATCTATCTGCTCAAACCGAACGTATGCGCCCGAAGAAGCTGTGAAGATCCGAGAAGGTGCTTTCGTAAGTGCATAGGGCAGCTGTGCAGTACTGGGCGTAATGGATTGTGTTATGAATGGTGCTGTAGGTGGCAGGGCGCATAAAGAGGTTACGCAGCGTTCTTGCTGCTTTCTAGGGGTGATGAGAGTAGGGGAAAGGTGAAAGGGTTCTAGGGGGCTGAAAAACAGACAATAATGGGACGGGAAGCGTACTCAGGATATTCCTAGATCTTTGCCGGTGCATCCCTGACTCGAGAGACACTTCAGCAGGGTCTTCTTTAAGGGCGTTCAAATGTGACTCGTGTGACTGGCAACTTTGTAGCAACAGGATACCTAGAAATACTACTCTAATACTGTATTGGTATTTATCCATCAGCATAATACTAGTAAACTAATGGTTGGTATAACACGATGATACACGTCTTACCTTCTTCCTAGCAACTTACGTAAATAGTTGAGCCTTAACAACTCATTGCAAGTTTCTTTCTAATTTTTGGCAGAACGTAGTTTCCTAGATAGTGTCGTCACGATTTAGGCAAAGACTTCGCTCTGCACAGTTTAGAATCGTTTAAACGCCTATTTTAGTGGTGAGAGGCCAATATCCTATCTGGAGGTTTTAGCAAATGAACCAGATTTTGAGTGGGTAAGCATAGACACCACCCACATCAAGGTACACCCCCATGCAGCTGGGGCCCGAGGCGGTAATAAAGCGATGAACCACACAAAAGGGGGCTCAATACCAAACTACATTTAGCGGTAGATGCAGCTGGAAGGCCTCTACGGGCGATTATTACAGAAGGTAGCCATGAAGATTGTCAGCAGGCCTGCGCTTTGATAGCAGGGATGAAGGCGCAACACTTACTCGCAGATAAAGGCTACGATACTGATCAGGTATTACGTCAAGCCCAAGATCAAAGAATGGATGTAGTCATCCCAGCTACGAGAACCAGGAAGGTGCACCGCCCTTATGACAAAGAGAAATATAAGTTACGCCATCAAGTGGAAAATGCTTTTTTACATCTAAAACGTTGGCGTGGGATAGCGACACGCTACGCTAAGCGGGCCAGTTCTTTCTTAGCAGCGATCCAGATACGATGTATTGCTCTATGGCTAGGTATGTCTTGACGACACTGCCTAGAGTATTTCCATTTTAATGTATTTTTTAATCATTAGAACATAAAGCATTTGCACATTTTTCTGGAAACACTCATTATGATACCAAAAACAGTGTTTTTTAAAGATCTCCTTGCGCCACTACTCAATTTGTGCCACTACTCAATTGCTATGGTATAAGGAAGCCGGGCTTGCACGCCTTGCATATCGATAAGCTCCTGCACATGCTGAAGCACTGGGAATTCTTCTTTTACCGTACGTAAAGTGATGTAACTGCTAATACGATTTTGTAAGCCATCCAGTATCTCACTAAACAAAGTTTTAGGCTTGGGCCAATAAGAAACAGTGTATTTATCGGCTATGCCTGATAGCTCAGCTGCTGCCTGAACAGCAGCTTCTAGGCCTCCCAGCTCGTCTACAAGGCCTTTCTCTTGAGCTAGTTGGCCAGGCCATACTCTACCTGCAGCCAAACCTTCCACTATTTCTCTCTTCATACCTCTTCCTTCAGCCACCCGATCTAAAAAAGTACGGTATCCTTGGTCAACAACCTTCTGAATCACGACACGCTCGTGATCATAAAATGGCCTACCTAAATTTTCAAGCCAATCAGCTGACTTTCCTGTCTTGACTACATCTGTAGTGATACCTAGCTCACTACTAAGTAGAGCATGAACATCAAAGAAAAGACCAAAAATACCTATAGAGCCTGTGATTGTTGTTGGATGTGCTAAGATTCGATTACAAGCGGCGGCCAAGTAATAGCCTCCTGAAGCAGCCACGTCTGACATAGAAGCAACCACCGGCTTTTGGTCTTTGGTTAAGGCTATCTCTTTCCACAACACATCAGAAGCCAGCGCACTGCCTCCAGGAGAATTTATGCGTAGTACTACAGCCTTGATAGACTGGTCCTTTCTGATCGCTCTTAGGTTAGAAGAAAGACTTTGAGAGCCTATAGTACCAGGCGCGCCAGTACCATCTACCATGGTGCCCTCAGCAACAAGTACCGCTATTTTACTTTCAGGGGCTAGAGCACTCTTTTTCTTGAGGGAAGCATACTGGTCAAAAGACACATAGTTGATAGTATCTTCTTTATCTAAAGACAGCTTACTCCTAATCAATGCTTCTACGTCATCGAAATACCCTAACTGACTCACTAACGCAGCATTAAACGCATCTTGCGGGAGCACGACCGATAAATTATCTACCATAGTCTGCAGAGAGACTTTCTTGAGCCCTCTTGCGGTAGCTATCCGACTCAAAAAATGGTCATGAATAGTATGGAGTAAGACACTGCTCTGGTGCTTGCTCTTCTGACTCATATCTTGGCGTGTAAAAGGCTCCACAGCACTTTTGTACTGGCCAACACGAAACACCTGGGGGGTTATTTTAAGTTTATTAAAGAGTTCTTTGTAGAAAAAGAAAGTCTGACTGAGCCCCTTTAAATCAAAAAGACCTACTGGATGTAAAACAATCTCATCTGCCAAAGATGCTAGGTAGTAGGTTTTCTGCGTGTAATTTTCGCCGTAGGCTACAATAAACTTTCCAGCTTCCTGAAAAGACAACAGCAGAGATCGGATTTCTTCCAAACTAGCCCAGCCTACGCTCAGGTCATGGCCCTCCAAATAAATACCCTGAACATTCTTATCCTCGAGTGCTTGTTTGATCGCACATTTCAATGTTATAAGGTCGATCTCTTGTTCCCTTTGAACAAATCCCATCGGTATAACAGGAGCACGCTCCACTACCTTGCCACGCAGAACTAGGCGTAAGACGGTCTTATCAGTAATTTTGGGCTTACTCAGTTGTGACAGCGATAGACTAACGCCTACCAGTAAGGCTACACTGATAAAAATGCTTATAACAACAATAAGCACTTGCTTAAGAATTCGCTTTATATACTTCATCGCTTGCTTTAAGAAAATGCCTACTTACAGGAATCAATTAGTTGCAACGTACCCTACCAAAGTGACAAGCGGAGCAACGAATTATAGCCAATGCACCATGGATATGGCTGCATCCATCTCAGTTTTGGCATGCCTCTCCTCATAACTAGATCTTACCTCTAGCCTCCACTCACTCAACACCAATCGTCCTTGGTCTTGACCAATTAAGCAATACCCTGAGTATAGGATAGCATAAACTGTAGGTATTCCCCAAGGGAGAAATAGAAGTCAAGCATTGAAGATGCCTCAGCAAAATGCCGACCGCGCCAAGACATGAAATAGGTAGTAGCGGGGGCAGGAATCGAACCTGCGACCTTCGGATTATGAGCCCGACGAGCTACCGCTGCTCCACCCCGCAGTGTCAAAACAACGTTTCACTTGCAAAGATAACTTTTTGCCGTACATTGTCATAAAATTGTTGGACTTTTTGCTTCTGTATGACCACATTACCCCACAAAGCTGGTTTCGTCAATATTATTGGCAAGCCCAACGCAGGCAAATCTACCTTAATGAATGCGCTACTGGGCGAAAAGCTGTCCATCATCACAGCCAAGGCACAGACAACACGCCATCGCGTCACAGGTATCTTGAGTGAGGATGATTTTCAAATTATCTATGCCGATACACCTGGTATGATTACCCCCAAATATGCGCTACAACAGTCTATGATGCGAGCGGCTCAAGGGGCACTGGTAGATGCTGATGTGTTACTGTGGGTCGTGGATATTCACGACCAGGAAGTCCCAACTGACTTGGGTGCAAAACTACGGCAACAGGCTACTCCTGTTCTCCTAATCGTCAACAAAGTAGACTTGGCAGATAAGGTCACATTAGAGAAGACACTCCAGTACTGGTCCTCCCATGTATCGGTCAACGCCATTATCCCTATCTCTGCCTTAAAAGCGCATAATACATCACTCGTTCTAAAGCATATTATAGGCTACTTACCTGAACATCCCCCTTATTACCCCAAAGACATGCTCACGGACAAGCCTGAGCGTTTTTTTGCCTCGGAGATTATCCGTGAGAAGATACTGGGCTACTATCATCAAGAAGTTCCTTACAGCGTTGAAGTAGTCATTGATGCGTTTCAGGAAAATAGTAACCGGATCAAAATTAGCGCCATTATCAATGTAGAAAGGCAAAGCCAAAAAAGTATCTTGATTGGTAGCCAAGGACGTGCCTTGAAAAAAGTAGGAGTAACAGCACGTCAAGACCTGGAGAAATTTTTTAATAAGAAAGTCTTCCTGGAGCAATACGTAAAGGTAGCGCCTGGCTGGCGCACAAAGCCTCAATACCTTCGTCAGTTTGGATATACTTAAACATAGTAGCCAACACCTGACGCATCGGTGAGGCCCAATAAGTGCTATTTGAGTGGATCCCAAAAATAAACAATTAAGGGCTCACGCATGTGCATGGCACAAACCTCTCTACATAGCAACTATAAAGCACCATTTCTTAAACCCCTGTCTTAATTTTATGCCCTGATGGCAAACATTGTAGCAATTGTAGGGAGACCTAATGTAGGTAAGTCAACGCTGTTTAATAGACTAGTCGAGCAGCGCAAAGCAATCATGGATAACCAAAGCGGCATCACGCGCGACCGACACTATGGCTATGCGACATGGACAGGCAAGCATTTTACAGTGATAGACACGGGGGGCTATGTGCAAGGAAGCAACGATATATTCGAAAGTGCCATTCGCAAGCAAATCCAAGTAGCCATCGAAGAAGCAAGCGTTGTTTTGTTTGTAGTGGACTGCAAAGATGGGCTCACCAGTTTGGACAAAGACTTTGCAGTAGTACTCCGAGCTATTTGCAAGCCTGTGTTGCTAGTAGCCAATAAGGCTGATAATGTACCGAGTACGCTGATGATGTATGACTTCTACCCGCTGGGTATGGGAATGCCCTACCCTATTTCTGCTGCTAGTGGCACCGGCACGGGAGAGTTGCTGGATGAAGTAATTCAAAACCTTCGGGACAAAAACCCAGCAGAGAAAGCATTGCTACCGAGAGTAGCCATTTTAGGTAGGCCGAATGTAGGCAAATCGTCTTTTCTAAACGTACTACTAGGAGAAATGAGAAGTATTGTCACTCCCTTAGCGGGTACTACCCGCGACGTTGTTGACACCATCTATAAGCGGTACGGCAAGCAAATGATTTTAACCGACACAGCAGGCATCCGAAGAAAAGCAAAAGTCAAGGATAACATCGAGTTTTATGCTATCATCCGGGCGATTGGTGCGCTACAAGAGGCTGATGTTTGCATCATCATGCTAGATGCTACACAGGGGTTAGAAGGCCAAGACATTAACCTAATTTCATTGGCCCATCGTTATAAAAAAGGGGTGGTCATCTTGGTCAACAAGTGGGACTTAATTCAGAAGAATAGCCACACAGCAGATAATTACAGAAAAGAGCTATTGAAAAAGCTAGTTCCTATGGATTATGTGCCTATTTTGTTTACATCAACAGTAAGGAAACAACGGCTTTATCAAGCCATTGAAACAGCCTTACAGGTCGATGAGAATAGGAAGCAGAAGATTGCTACAGCGGCGCTCAACAAGACCATGCTAGCTGCCATAGAACAGTATCCCCCACCTGCTGTCAAAGGGAAGCACATTAAAATAAAATACGTCACACAACTACCTACCTACACACCTGTCTTTGCTTTCTTCTGCAACCTGCCACAGTACATAAAGCCACCTTACCGGCGCTACTTGGAGAATCAGCTTCGTGGCCATTTTAGCCTAGAAGGAGTTCCTATTAAGCTCGTTTTTAGGAAGAAATAAGCAACTGAGCACACTACCACGTATAACTAATTCCTGCCATAAGGTGGAAACCGCGAGAAGGATAATGCAGATATCGCTCATTCTTTTTATCTAAAAGGTTATGAAGGTTACAAAAGGCATAAAATCGTGTATGCAACCAGTAGTCAATACCCAAACCAGTATCCAACACGTCTTCTATGGCTATAGGTGTTTTCTTCGTTGTATCCCATGCCGTTATCCCCCCTATCCAATGCATAGTACATTTGAAAGCCAGCTTGTCATTGAGACGATAAGTGCCCAATAGGTCTAGCTGATAACGAGGTCTATGCCAAGGTTTGGTCAGCTCTTGCAACTTATAATAATAAAAAGAGTCGCCCCGCACCCGAACCGATAAGGCCTCAGACCGGCTGGTATGGTTGAACTCACAAAATAAGTTACACAGCCTAGCTGCTGTATCATACTTAACCTCGAACCTCCTGGGGTCTTGATCGCTATTGACCAAGCAGTAGAAATCTTGGTATCCGCTGGTAGACAAACCCACACGCCAAACTACTCGTTCCTTTATGGAGCCCCTAACGCCTCCATAAAGCACAAAACGTTGATTGGTGTGACGCAAAGCGACTGTAGAGGCTAACAGAGGGTTTTCCTGTAAAAAACTACGTAAATCATTTCGTTGTATGTCACCGCCAACGCCCGCATAGGGCTGCAGCCACCTGTAGCGTGCATATTTGACAGCCAAAACAGGATAGACAAACGGATTCAGTGCGGAGGAAGCGTCATTTTGGTAGACGATGTTGGCACCACCTTCTATATGAAATTGGTTGTACCGCAAAGCAAGCGTAGGCTTAAAACGCCATAGATTACGCTGAATTGCCTTGGTATCACGGTACTGCGCAAAGTACAGGTCAGTGAAAGCCTTCAGCTTCAAAACATCATTGAAGGCATAATCTCCTTTTCCATTGATCTCCCATTGACGCTCACGAGCTTGATCAGTATGGCATACGTAGTGGAAATCTGCATGGATTTGATAGTTCAGCGTTGCATCAACGTAGTTAGCCAATGTATTACGTATCGCTACTTGATGCGAAGTTTGTGATGGCAGTGTCATGGCGGTGCTTTGCCCAGCGTTGTATAATGCACACTTATCGTTGTTGTAGGTTATCTCACTACCGAAGCGCAGTAGCTTGGTAAATAATTTGCCATGCAGTTGAACCAGGTTATGCACTTCTTCGGCATAGGTTGCCTGACCAACAGATAAGTGCCTCACTTGGAGACCGTAGACGTATCTTGTATGATGTTGACTCGCAAAATATCCTTCTAGAAAGGGCATATACATAATAGTACCATAACCCCCTCGTAAATAGTTACCGTAACGCCGAGCAGTCATGTCCGGCTTAGCACGTAGCAGTCTGGTTTTGAAAGGTAACATGTCAAACTCGGGAGACAAGTCTATCGACGTAGGCCCCAAAGGCTTGTTGGGGTTTATCTTCGGGACAAAAGTAGGAGCACGCTCAAACAAACGAGGCGCTGTAGACAAAAGCACCTTACGCTCTTTTTTGATGACAAATTCAGCGTCTTGGAGTACACCCTCAGAGGCAGGCTGTTTCCCCAACATGCTGTAAAAGACACTGAAGGATACTGATAAAAAGAAAAAGCGCCTCATAATGCCTTATTGTTGCTATGCATCAACACAACTTCACACGAGCAAGATTGCTAAGATAGCCTTTTCTGTATACCGATCTTCCTTTACGAGAAAATAGCTGAAATAGTGGCGCCCTGAAACAGGCAAGAGAACAAGACAAAGCGCCACAAAAACTTCATAACTTCCTCAGCCAGCATTTGCTCTTAGTTGCCCGGAAACTTTAGGAGGATAATTGCCCATGGCACGCTCCAGCCTCTCAAAATAGAATATTCCCCAGCCATAGCCTACCACAACGGGCGCAACAAGTATCAACAACCCCCAATAACCGAAATATTGGACTAAGTGAACAAGACCAAAAGAGGCAATGATGGCCATGATCGATCTTGACATAGCAAATAATACGCTAGCATACATAAACCGTTTAAAGACCGGAAAATGTCTATAAAAAATAGGCCCTGCAGGTAGATTACTCGGGATAAAGAGTACAGCAATTATCTGGAATAGCAATAATTGTCGGGGTGTGCTGACATAGCCCAAGTAAAACGGACTAACCAAGGCAATAAAAGAAAATCCAATAGCAAAGACCCTCAGGATCTTGAGTGGATACACCCTGATGCTCAGGTAGCTCACCAACAAACTCCCGGTCAGCTGAACAAGTCCCACCATGAAGTTTTGGGACAAAACCTCATGGGCTGTACACCCCAAGGTGTCTTTCAAGACACTACCACAATACATGTACACTAGATAAAAACCTACTGGACCACCACAGTACACTAAAAAGTAAGCTAGCGATGTTTTCCGGTTTACCTGGCCATGGTACTGCGTAAGGTAGTTTAACTCTGTTTCAGATTTCAGACCATCTTTCACTTCACGCTGCATTTTTCTCTTGGCATCTACAAACTCAGGGGACTCTTTGAGCTTCGTTCTGGCAATAGAACCGATTACGGCAATGAAAGCCCCCATAAAAAATGCAAACCGCCAGTTGAAGCCATGCGCAGTCACCAGGGCACTAGTACCGAGTGCAGCCACACCACCCACATCGATGGCACAGAAAATAAGCCCTACCATCATGTACTGTAGGGGTGGTTTGGTAGTTTCGGTCAAATAAAGTTCTGCACCCACTCGCTCTCCCAATGCCGATAGGCCCTGTAGTATACGACATACTATGACAATCCAGGAAGCTGTAATGCCAATCTGGGCATAGGTAGGCAATATAGCCATGACAAGGCATGCAGTAGCCATCATCAACGTAGTAATGACTACGGTTGCTTTACGGCCTATTCGGTCCCCTATATAACCAAACAGCAGTGCACCTAAAGGCCGGAGCGCAAACGTAGCACAATAGGCAAATGCCTGCTGTAGACTAGCTGTGTGCGGATCAACCTTCGGGAAAAAAAGATCGTTGAGCAACACCGCCATATGTACATAAAGAAACAGATCAAAAGATTCTAAGAAGCTACCTATAGACAGAAGCCCTACCGCTTCTCGCTGTTCTTGCTTTGATAATATAATACGATTCATAAGTCACTGAGTTTAGATTTACACAAAACATATCAGGACGATTATAAAACATATTTATATATAAATCAACATTATTGTATTTTTTATATCAAAAAAATAGAGCCTATGGAAATTATTCATACAAAAAGAGTAAGGTGACGCCATTACTTGCAACCTCTATAGCATCCGGTTTTAGTACCTCTCTTGGGTATCAACGTGCTGGGTCGACGTTTTCTGCTTGTGTTCTAGCACTGCCAGCATATGCTGGGCATTGGCTATAACTTCTTTATCCTCAGAATGGGCAATGATGGACTGGAGCGTAGCCTTAGCTTTCTGGTCTTCATTTAACGCTAAGTAATTTTGGGCAATCAGCAAAAAACTCTTGTTTGTCCATTCTTTATACGCAGGAAATTGCCTATTGAGTTCAAATAGCGCTTCTAGAGAGGGTTGGTACGCTTGTGTTGCATAGTACGACTGAGCCAGCAGGTACTGTGCTTCGACCGCATGTTTATCTTGGGTTTTTTGTGCAATCTGGGTAAAGTGGACCTGGGCTTCCTGATGCTCTCCCTGCTGCATAGCTACCTTGCCCAAGAAAAGTAAGGCTTCGTTGGCAACATGGGCAGGAAAACCGTCACCTATGGCTATAATCTGTGAAGCATACTGTTGCGCTGCCTCGTAAGATTGCAGTGCATAGCTTGCCTTCATCATGCCTACAAGGGCATGGCAGCGCTCTTTCTCATTCTGAGCACGATCTTTTAATTCCTGGTAGTATACCAAAGCATTCGAAAAGTCTTTTTCCTGATAGGTAAGAGCGCCTATCCGGGACAAAATCTTATTATAGAATGGCGTATGAGGTTCTTGTAGCGCGGCTCGGTACTGTTGCAAGGCACCTGACATATCATCTTGTCTATAGTAAGCTTCGGCTATCAAGAAGATGGCCTCCGGAATCAGCTTACTTTTAGGATAACTTAACACAAACGCTTTCAGCTGCTCAATAGTAGTGGTATAATACTGATCGTAGAATAAGGCCTTGGCAATATCAAAGACTACTTTTTCCATGGCTTCGGGGTTGGCAGCTTGGTATCCGGCTAGGTATTTCTGGTACTTTTCTGGCTGCCCTTCAAGCATACCAATACGCAACAAACCCAAAAGCGCACTTTGTGCATGCGTATGTTTAGCATATTGCTGTAAAAGCTGTTCGTAGTCTTTTACGGCTTGGTCATATTGCTCTAGGTTAACGTAAGCAGTAGCGCGACCCAACAGCACATCAGGCAGAAGCGCACTTTGTGGCATTTCGTGAATGAACTGGGTAAACCCCTCGATGGCTTTGGGGTAACGGTTCTGCACCAGATCAAGTTGAACAGCGCCAAACCATGCTTTTTCATAATACACAGTGTGGGCGTAGTTATCTAAAATAGCCTGGAAATTAGCTCTGGCAGCATCTGAATGGTTGAGTACGCTGTAAATGATTCCTTTTTGATAATGAACGTGTGCAGGATAATATTGAAAAGCCTGGTCATAGCTTTTGAGAGCCCGTTGGTAGTTTTTGGTAGCATAATAACAATCAGCCAATCGCACCCGTGCATCTGCCAGCCATTTAGCAGGTATTGTAGTTGGGCGCTGTTTGGTGTACTGTACAAATTGCGGAATTGCTTCTGCATAGTGAGCCGTATTAAAGTAGGCATACCCTAACCCATAAGTAGCTTGTTGGTAGACAGCATCTGCTAGAACTGTGCTATCTAGTACATGCTTGTAGGCCGGGATTGCTTGTGCATACTGTTGCAAGGCTGAAAAACTTTCGCCCAGCCATAGTTGCGCTTGCATGACCAAAGATGGATCAAAAGGATACTGCACAGACTTTTGAAACAGGCTAATTGCTGGGTCATAGGCTGCATTGTTAAAACACTCACTGCCTTTATAGAAAGTAGCCTGTTGGTACACTTGGAGGATACGTCGTGATTTCTGGTTTAAAGTCTCAATGTATTGAATCGCCGAATCGTAGTCATGAATACGGAGGTAAGCTTCGCTGAGCAAGACACTAGATTCGGAGGAATAGGGACTGGTTGCAGGGTTTTTTTGAAGCTCCTTCAGCGCTCCGATCGTAGCATCAAAATTTTCTAATTCATAACTCACCTTAGCATACTGAAACGCAGCTTCTTTCTGTGTAGTATCAGAAAAACTTAATCGCTGCGCCTTATCAAAAGCTGCTACAGCCAATACTTTCTGATCGGCCTTGAGATAGAGTAATCCAGCGTAGTAGCTTGCAGACTGGCCAACAGCATCTTCCTGCAAAGCCAGCTCCTTAAAATACTGCAATGCTTTGTAGGTTTCGTCGGCTTGGTAGAGTGCATAAGCCGTTCGGTATAGAACTTCACTGGTAACTACAAAATTTTTGTGTGCCATGTATTCTTCGTAGTACTGCGCTGCTGTCACATAATCTCCCGTGAAAAAATAAGCTTCAGCTGTCAATAACGCTATTTCATCGTCTTCTTTGGGGACTACAGCAGCATGGCTTACCTCATGAATGTAGTCGAGTAGATCCTGAAAGCGTTGCTGTTTGTAATAGATCTGTAACACCAGGTAGGGCACCACGGATTGATACGCTGTATTTTCACTGGCTCGCATAAGATCGCTTAAGGCAGTAGTATAATCTCCATTTTTAAATGCAATGTAGCCGGCATAGTAGCTGGCTGCAGCGCAATAGGCATGCACTTGCAATTTGATATTATTGAAGTAAGTGAGCGCCTGCTCAAAGTCTTTAGTATTCAGGTATGCATAGGCCAGACGGTACTGAAGTTCGTATTGGGCCACCTTATCCAAAACACTTGGGTCTACCTTCAAATGGTGAGCGATGCTCTTAGCAAAATCTTGCTTGAAGAAATAAAGATTGCCTAACTGATAGTACGCCCATGCTGTCTTAGGGTGTTCAGGATACGCCTTGATGAATTGGTGGAGGCGCTCCTCGCCATCTGGCTGACCTAACTTAATGGCACACAACGCCATGTAGTAGTACGCTTCTCCAGCACTGAGGGCTTTGTCATATCGCCGAATATAGGCTTCCAGATGGCACTGAGCATGGGCATACTGCTCTTTCTGAAAAAGGGCTAAGCCCTGAGTAAATAATTCACTGGATGACCGTAAGGGTGGTTGCGCATGGCTCCAGGAGAAACAACCGACGAGTAGTACTGAGCAAAATGATAAGATACGCAACCAGAGACGTTTCAAAGGAATCATGTCAGATACATAGACGATGGAGCATTGCCCATCAATTCACAGATATTACCGCCGTAAAAATACACCCTAGTTTTCGGTAATCACTAGCTGTCTTCTAAATATCTGCAAGAAATTATTGCCTGGGTGGAGAGTGCGTTAAGAAATCCGCAGATGGAGGACGAGTGAAGATGGTCTATCCCTTCAAAACCGCGGTGGGCTCCCGGGACTAAGTCCCCAGAAACTCTGGAAACACATCGAGACCTTTGCACGGTGTGTTGTAAAAGTAGGGTTTTTTAGCTATCTTACTGATAAGTAAGATGTCCACCCCTCAAAATCCTATATCATGATTAAAGAACGTATTCCCGGTAGTTTTGTCAGCATAGATGTGACTAGAAGAAGCGAGACTTTTGCACGGTTGATGGTAAGAGTAAGATTTTTTGACTACCTTATTGATGGGCAAAATATCTGTTCACTATAAATTCTTATACCATGATCAAGCAGCAAATTACCGAAAGTTCCATCAGTGAAGATGTCTAAGAGAAGAACAAGAAGCAAATTCTTACACCAGATAGACACGCTCATTGGTTGGGCTATTTTTGAAAAAGAACTCCACAAAGTCTGCAAGCGCTCCACTCACGATGCTGCAGGAAGGGCTGCCTATAGTCCCCTAGTCCTTTTCAAGATGATGCTCTTGCAGACGTGGTATAATCTATCCAACATGGGCGTCGAAGACATGGTCAATGATACCTCGCCTGCCAATGCCTTTTGCGGTGGTCTACGCGTGGAAGATACCGTTCCTGATCACAGCACACTAAGCCGTTTTAGGAGTGAGCTATTCGAGAAGCGTGCCATGAATAGGCTGCTTAAGACACTTAATCTCCAAGCTTAGTGCATTCTAAGAAAAGAATAGGACTTCGCTAATGAAGTCAAATCCAGCTGTACTCAAAGAGCAACCCCTAGCGGCGGTGCAGAGCGGTTTTAGACTATTGCAAAGTACACTTATAGCCTTTCTGAGAAGAAATGGGGGATATTCCTCAGATGTCTTACTATATCTAGCCCCAGGTTATAAGCAGCGTATCGGGTGACCATGATTTCGTCAGACGCTGCTACGCGCCGTATCGCTGCTTCAGGCTGTCTCACAGAAATTTTACCTAGTCCTAGTACCTATAAGGAAAGTAAGCTGCAGGCAGAGCATTAGGAGTTATGCTGTGACTTTCTTTAGCACTGCTTCAAAAGCAGCAGGATGATTCATAGCAAGGTCGGCCAGTGTTTTTCTATTCAAAACTACGTCACTAACCTGAAGTTTTCCCATAAAGGCCGAATAAGATACTCCATGAATTCTGGTAGCCGCATTAATACGTTGGTTCCATAGCTTTCTGAATGCTCTCTTCTTGACTCTACGGTCTCTGTAAGCATACTGCAGGCCTCGCTCTACCGCATTCTTAGCTACGGTCCAAACATTTTTTCTCCTACCCCAGTAGCCTTTGGCTAGCCTTAGGACTCTTTTTCTGCGCGCTCTAGAAGCAACTGCATTGACGGATCTAGGCATTTCTTTTTTAAATTATGAAGAATTGAGATGTCGATTTCTATAAGTGTCAGACGTTAAGCATGTGCTTAACCCTGGGCTCATCGGCCTTGTGCACTAATGTTTTGTGCGTTAGCTTTCTTTTTTGTTTAGTTTGCTTCTTGTACAGCTCATGGTTCTTAAACGCATGTGCCCGCTTAATCTTGCCAGTACCTGTCAGACTGAACCGCTTTTTAGCTCCTGAGTGTGTTTTTACCTTTGGCATCTGTTTATCGGATTCTTTAAATGGTGTACCTACTTTTTATTGAGTGGCTTAGGTGATATGGCCAATATCATACGCCTTCCTTCCATTTTAGGCAACTGATCAACCTTGCCATGGTCCTCCAGAGCCTGGGCAAACTTAAGCAAAAGTAATTCTCCTCTTTCTTTAAAAGCAATCGTCCGCCCTCGGAAGTGCACTGCAACCTTAACTTTTGCACCTTCACTCAGAAACTTAGTGGCATGCTTGAGCTTAAAATTGAAGTCATGTTCATCTGTGTTAGGGCCAAAACGAATTTCTTTAACTACGGTTCTTTGTACTTTAGCCTTGATGGCTTTTTGCTTCTTTTTTTGATCATATTTAAACTTGGAATAGTCAATGACCTTGCATATCGGGAATTCGGCGTTAGGCGAAATCTCTACCAAGTCTAACTCTTGCTGAACGGCTATGCGGAGCGCTTCTTCGATAGGATAAATGCCTACCTTAACATTGTCGCCCACAAGCCTTACCTCAGGCGCGGCAATTCTTTGATTGATTCTATAAGGCTCTTCAACCCTTTTTCGAAATATTTGCTTCTTTTGTCTACGGATACTTGTCTAACTTTAGGATACTCCCAGAAAGGGAGCAAATATGGAGATAAGTTTTCATAAATAAAATAAATGACCTCATAGAAACTCCCCCATCGACCAGATGGCAAGCTAAACCTTGGATTTATTAACCAACATTTCTACGAACCTGTCAACAGACTCGCTACCTTGGTTACCTACTCCTTGTCTCCGCACTGCTACTGTATTGTCAAGAGCTTCCCTTTCTCCTACAATAAGCATGTAGGGCACTTTACCGAGCTCCGCATTTTTGATCTTTTTACCTATCTTTTCGTCTCTATGGTCCACAAAGCCACGGATATCATGAGCTACTAATGTTTGATAAACTTGATCTGCATAAGCAGCATATTTCTCCGATATCGGTAACACAGCAACTTGCTCAGGGGCCAACCAAAGAGGGAATTTACCGCCTGTATGCTCTATTAGCAAAGCAATAAAACGCTCTAGAGAACCAAATGGCGCTCTATGAATTAATACAGGCCGGTGCTTTTTATTGTCCGCTCCCATATAGTCTAGGCCAAATCGCTCAGGCAGCTGGTAGTCTAACTGTACTGTACCTAACTGCCAACTTCTATCTAAAGCGTCTTTGACCATAAAGTCTAACTTAGGACCATAAAAGGCGGCTTCTCCTAATTTTCTAATGGTTTTCAAATTTTTTTGGTTAACCACTTCTTGGATGGCTTGCTCTGCTTGTTCCCAATCCTGACTTTTACCAATGTATTGATCAGGCTGGCCAGGATCTCTCAAAGAGAGCTGGGCAGTGTAGGTCTGAAGACCAAGCTTCTCAAAAACATACAAGACCAAATCTATGACTTTTTCAAATTCCCCCTTGACTTGGTCAAGACGACAGAAGATATGTGCATCGTCTTGGGTAAAACATCGAGTGCGTGCAAGGCCATGTAGCTCGCCGTGCTGCTCATAGCGGTATACAGTGCCAAACTCGGCTAAACGTATCGGCAAATCTCTATAGGATCTAGGCTCACTTTTATAAATTTCACAATGATGTGGGCAGTTCATGGGCTTGAGGAAGTATTCCTCATCAATACGGGGGGTCCGAATGGGCTGAAAAGAATCCTGACCATATTTATCATAATGCCCAGAAGTCACGTAAAGACTTTTTTGTCCAATGTGAGGGGTCACTACAGGCTGATAGCCTGCTTTTGTTTGCACTTCACGAAGAAACTGCTCCAACCGCTCGCGTAATCGAGCCCCTTTAGGAAGCCATAGTGGCAGTCCAATACCTACTTTTTCAGAAAAAGTAAAAAGCCCTAGCTCCTTACCGATCTTCTGGTGATTTCTCTTTTTTGCTTCCTCCAACAACAAAAGGTGGGTCTTGAGTTCCTTGCGTTGAGGAAAGGTAATACCATAAATACGAGTCAACTGCTTGTTCTTCTCGTTGCCCCGCCAATAGGCCCCAGCTATATTGAGCAGCTTTACAGCTTTGATAAACCCTGTTTGGGGTATATGAGGACCCTTACAAAGATCTGTAAAGGCGCCTTGTTGGTAGAGGGTAATTTGCCCATCTTCCAGCTCTTCCAATAATTCTAGCTTATATACACTCTCCTTTTTCTGAAAAAATTGGATGGCCGCCTCTTTGCTTATCGCTATTCGCTGATACGGATTCTTCTGTTGTGCAAGGGCCAACATTTTAGCTTCTACCTTCTCCAAGTGCATGGCATCAAAGTCTTGTTCCCCGAAATCAACATCATAATAAAACCCACGTTCAATGGGAGGGCCAATGCCTAACTGAACACCAGGGTATAGTGCTTCTAATGCTTCTGCTAGTAAATGGGCCGAAGAGTGCCAGAAAACACTTTTGCCAGCGTCATCGTCCCACGTGAAGAGTTGCACAGCTGCATCTTGATGAATAGCACGGGTAGCGTCCCATACTTCATCGTTAACTAGTACGGCTAATACTTGCCGAGCTAGGCTTCCGCTAATATGTTGTGCAATTTCTAGGCCTGTAATGCCCTTAGGGAAGGATTTTACGGCCCCATCAGGCAACGTAATGTGAACGATTTCGCGGTTCATAGTGGATCTATTGGCCTACAAATATGTGATCTTAGTTGTAAAATCACTAACCCATCATGCCCGCTATAGGACATGAGTAACAGTAAGAAAAATGAAGAAGCAGCGACTATAAATAAACAAAGATAAGCAAATAACCAGACCAAAATACCCACGGGAGTCGATGTAAAGCATGAGCAATGAGGCCTAATAACATGCCACAATAAGAAGTAGGGGCTTCTGAGGAAGTATGCTAGCTAAGTAGTGGAGATAGCTAGGACCATCATGCGATTATGAGACACTTCCACCCAACCTTCTTCAATGGCCAAAATATGTTTCCGATGTTCATCCTCATAGAGGATAGTCCCCTTTTGCAACATACTGGCCAGTGGAGCGTGGTCTTTGAGGACTTGAAACGGTCCTTCGCTACCCGGAAAGGTGATTTTCTGTACATCGCCTTCAAAGATTTTCTTAGTAGGCGTAAGAATGGTTAGATGCATTGTTGTAGTGTTAGGAGTCACTTGATTCGGCATTGCTAAAAAGGTAGCATTCCACACCATGATTTCATGGATCAAATGCTCGCTGCAGTTGTTCTGTAACAAACTATCGATTAAAAATTAGCAATGCCCTTGATTCTATATTCTACAAAACTGAAAAATTATCCGTATCATAACCCAAGCAAGAAAAAAGCTTATTTGCATTCATGAGGCATTTCTGCCGACCATGACCAACCACATACTACGTGCATTGTGTGCGTAGGTACTTATTTTTTACGAACGGTCACGATAGCACAACGTGAAGACATGTAATAAAAATTGTGTTCCTTCAATTTACTTTTTAATCATCTTTATCAACTTGCTAGAAAAAAGAAAATCTTTTAGTGCTGCTACTTCAACGTGAAAAATATCCGCTGAAGGGCCTTCCCAAACATTTTTTGCTTGCTCAAGAAATAAAATATGGTCCCCCACAAACAAAATGGTATTCATGTCATGGGTAACTATTGTGGTGGTAATATTGTACTCGTAGGTAAGCTCTTGGATCAGCTCGTCTATCAACAATCCGGTCCTTGCATCAAGTCCAGAAGTAGGTTCGTCACAAAATAGATATCTGGGACTATGGACAATAGCACGAGCAACGCCTACTCTTTTCTGCATGCCTCCACTCAGCTCACTGGGCATCTTTTTGTTGGCATTGGCTAGACCTACACGCTGGAGGCAGAAGTTAACACGCTCTAGTTTTGCCTCTTTAGGCATATCGGTGAGAACATCGAGAGGAAAAATTACATTTTCTTCCACATTTTTAGAATCAAACAATGCCCCTCCCTGAAATAACATACCGATCTCTCGCCTAATACGAATTGTGTCATGAGTAGCGCTATCTAAAAATGCTGTTCCATCAAACAAGATGTTTCCCTGATCAGCGTGAATAAGGCCCACAATACACTTCACCAACACACTTTTTCCAGCGCCACTTGACCCAATGACTAAGTTGACTTTACCATGAACAAACCTACCACTGACTTTATCTAACACTTGCTTACCGCCAATGGCCTTACTAATATGTTGAAACTCGATCATATGGCAAGAGAAGGATGTAGAAGGAGTTGACTCAGTATATAATCGGCCAGCAGCACAGCAATACAGCTGTCTGTCACTGCACGGGTACTGGCTTTCCCCACTTCTACTGCTCCCCCGGAGATGTAGAAACCCCTGTAAGCAGAAATGGAAGAGATCAAGAAAGCATACACTACAGATTTGCAAAGTGCAAAATAGACAGAATAAGGGTCAAAGGCATAAACAAGTCCATAGATATAGCTCTCGGGGGGCATAGAAACAACATACTTAGCAGCAATAAATCCACCGTAAATAGCAACAAAAGCAGAAAGTATTACTAGTAAAGGGTAGGTTAAGACACTAGCCAGTATCTTGGGAAGCACAAGATAAGAAGTGGTATTGATACCCAGAATCTCTAAGGCGTCTATCTGTTCACTGATACGCATCGAGCCCAACTGCCCTGCAATGCTTGATCCGACCCTACCAGCAAATACCATAGCCATTACTGTGGGCGATGTCTCCAATATAGTCATCTCACGTACACCATACCCTATCAAAGAACCGCTCAGGAATGGAGATTTTAAATTATAGTAGAGCTGAATGCTCGACACTGCCCCTGTGAACACAGACATGGTCGCTATAAGAAAAGTAGAATTTACTCCTATAGCTACGCACTCTTCTATGGTCTGCCGTGTGTAGGTCTTCAGCCGCTCTCTATTGACAAACAATGAATAAAGGAATAAGCAGTATCTCCCTATGCTTTTCATACAACACTTCAACAATTTATCCCAAAATACTAAAATTCTAAAGAATACGAACTATGAAGCCCTGATACGGGACCGAAAAACGCAATAATCGGCAGCATATGTTGTATCTTCAGCCTCGAAGATATGGAGATAGACCGAAGATATGAATCTAGAGACCTACAGAAACCATTGCTTGCAAAAAAAGGGGGTCACCGAAGAGTTTCCTTTTGACAATAATACATTAGTGTATAAAGTGATGGGCAGAATATTTACATTGGCCAACATAGAGCCTTTTGAGCGCGTCAACCTTAAGTGTGACCCAGAATTGGCTCTTCAACTTAGAGAGAGGTACGAGGGGGTTACCTCAGGCTACCACATGAACAAGAAGCACTGGAACACGGTAAGCACAGATGGCAGCATCTCCGAAAAAGTGATCTGTCAGTGGATAGACACTGCTTACGAGTTAGTAGTAGAGAAATTACCTAAAAAAGATAAACAAAAACTCAAGCAGGAAGACATTTGAGTAATAAAGATTATTGATTCCTCCGCAGGAGAGCATAGCTTTTGAATATGAAACAATACCTAGATTTAATGACGTATATCCTGGATCGTGGGGTAAGAAAAGAAGACCGAACAGGAACGGGCACGCTCAGCACATTTGGCTATCAGATGCGTTTTGACCTAGCAGAGGGGTTTCCTCTCGTCACGACAAAGAAAATGCACGTAAAATCGATTATCCATGAACTATTGTGGTTTCTACAGGGCGAAACCAATATTCGATACCTCAATCAGCACAAAGTAACCATCTGGGATGAATGGGCTGATGAACGAGGCGACTTAGGTCCTATCTACGGCTACCAATGGAGAAGCTGGCCCGCAACCAGCGGAGAAAAGGTAGACCAGCTTGTACAAGTAGTCAAGCAAATTCAAGAAGACCCTGACTCTAGAAGGCTGATCGTAAGTGCATGGAATGTAGGAGAATTAAAGAAAATGGCTTTGCCTCCCTGTCACGTACTCTTTCAATTTTATGTGGCAGCGGGCAAGCTTTCTTGCCAACTATATCAACGCAGTGCTGATGTGTTCTTGGGGGTTCCGTTCAATATTGCTTCTTATGCGCTACTCACTATAATGGTAGCACAAGTCTGTGGTTTGGCGTTAGGAGAGTTTATACATACACTTGGAGATGCACACCTTTATAGTAACCATATAGAACAAGCCAAACTACAACTCACAAGATCCCCACTACCGCTGCCTATCATGCAGCTGAACCCAGAGGTCAGCAATATCTTTGATTTTCAATATGAAGACTTCACACTTAAAGACTATACTGCCCACCCTTCCATCAAAGCACCGATCGCTGTTTAGCGGAGTAGACGACACCCATGACAGTAATTTCTGCTAAAAAAACACAGGTAAATAACACTAGTGGTAAGCGGTTAGCCGAAATTTATTGCCCGGTAAAAATTTAACGATCTTCTTGAACTCTAGCTGCAATAGCAGAGTCAGTAGCTGATTAGGAGGGAGTTGAGTTTTATAGCTCAACTCATCGATGTGTACTTCGCTCTGACCAATAGTTTGTATAGTATCTCTCTCGGCTCTGGTCAGTTCGGGAAGTCGATCTAAGATATCTACAATATTTTTGGAAGCAGGGGCTGCTTCACCCCAACACATGACATCAACAATATCAGCAGCACGGGTGAGCAAATGGGCTTGGTGGTTCTTAATCAAATAGTGACAGCCAACCGAATAAGGTGCATCAATACCCCACGAGACAGCAAAGACTTCTCGATTATATTCATTGGCGTAATGTGCAGTAATCAAGGTCCCGCTTTTTTGCCCCGCTTCTACTACAATAGTAGCATCCGAAATGCCTGCAACAATCCGATTTCGGGTAGCAAACTGGTGCGCCTCTGGTATAGTTTGAAGTGGATGCTCGCTTAACAGTCCTCCTTGAGCTAACATGGCCTCTGCAACACTTTTGTGGGCCTTGGGGTAAATGGTATCGACACCACCAGCCAGTACCGCCAAAGTAGGCAAACCCAACTCCAACGCTGTTCTATGCGCATGAATGTCTATTCCGTAAGCTAGGCCACTGACAATCAACAACGGATAAGGACTGAGCTCACTGAGAAGCATCTCGACTGCCTTTTTGCCGTAGTTTGTAGCCCTCCTTGTACCTACAACACTAATGATTTTAGCTGTGTTCAGGTCTATATTACCCCGTAGATACAGCAACGTGGGCGCTCCATAGGTATGCTTGAGGCGTTCTGGATAGGCAGCTTCCCAGGGTGTGATAATACGTATGTTGGCTTTGGTGTGGGATACCAATAATTCGTATGCCTGTTCAAGCCCATTCGTATTGCGTATTACTGGTGCTAGATATCTACTACTCCCTAAAACTTTGTTAAGCGCTTGAATCGTACTCTGAAAAACAGCCTGAGCTGAACCGAAGTGCGCCATCAACCGCTGCGCAAGCACATAGCCTACACCTCTCGCTCGACTAAGTGCGATTTGATATATTTTTTCTTCAACCTTCATCTGAATGTCGTTTCCCCGAAGCATACTTACCTGCCACTTGGCGACAAAAACTTAACGGAAAGTTATAAATGAAGACAATTTAGTGAATAGCATCTACTAATGTCTCTAGTTGAAGAAACCGCGAGCCTTTGATAAGGAAAGCCGTGTTGTTAAACACCTGCCGCTCTAGATAGGCTACTAGGGTTGCTTTATCGAGAAAGTGCAAAGCTTGAGTATTTTCTGTCTTGGCAAATCCCATGTTGGGACCACACAATAAAACAGCCTTGTAAAATGCTTGAGCAGTAAAACGACCTAGTGCACGGTGTGCAGCTTCAGTTTCTTTGCCCAATTCGGCCATATCTCCCAAAATAAGCACTCTGTGAGCAGAAAGAATTAGATGCAAGGCTTGTATAGCTCCTTGGATCGACACAAGATTAGCGTTATAAGCATCTAGTAGGATCGTGTTATTCCCTTTCTTGATGACCTGCGAGCGGTTGTTGCAGGGCTGGTAGTTTTGTATAGCTGCGTTGACAAGGGTTTCATCTACGCCAAAATACTTGGCTACGCACAGCGCTGCAGCAATATTATTAAAGTGGTAGCGGCCCAATAATTGCGAACGTACCTCTGGCCCGTTCTCGCTCTGGTAGACCACCTCTAGGCTTTCGTTGACCAAGTGGCAATGATAAAAATCTTGCTTTTTAGGATAGGTAATAGGCCGGGCAAAGGGTTTAGCCATACCACTGAGAATAGGATCCGTAGTGTTGACAAACACGACACCGTGGTGCCGATGTAAATAGTCATACAACTCTCCCTTTCCTTGAATCACGCCTTCAAAACTTCCAAATCCCTCTATGTGCACGTGGCCTATACTGGTGATAAGGCCATGGGTAGGCATAGCGATCTTACAGAGCTGGGCGATCTCCCCTATATGGTTAGCCCCCATCTCCACAATCCCTATCTCTGTTTGGTCATCCATGGATAAGATCGTAAGCGGCACGCCAATGTGGTTGTTGAAATTGCCTTGCGTAGCTTTTACGTTATAGCAACTACCCAATACAGCTTGAATCAATTCTTTCGTTGTGGTTTTACCGCTAGAGCCCGTAATGCCTATGATGGGTATTTTGAGCTGTTGTCTATGGTAAGTGGCTAGTTGCTGTAAAGCGACTAAAACATCATCAACCAACACGTAACGTTCATCTTTTTTGTACTGGGTATCATCGATCACCACATAAGAAGCGCCTCTAACTAGAGCCTGCTCAGCAAAGGCATGGCCGTCGAAACGGCCCCCCTTTAGGGCAAAGAAGATCGATTGAGGGGTAACCTGCCGAGAGTCCGTGGTAACACTGCGACAAGCTAGGTAGGTTTGGTAGAGTTGGACAATGGGAGTAGAGTATGTCATAACGTATATAGATTTAACTGCCTAATAACCCTATTTTAAGCTAGGAATAAAATGCCTAAAAGCAAATACAATAGCGAAGTGAGCAACTCGATGAAAGCAATGGAGGGGCGTCATGTTATGAAACGGCAGCAGCCTAGCCTGCACATGGTAGAGGGGGTTTGACGTTGCCCCATTTTTAGGACCATTTTTAAGTAGAGATTCCCGTGTTCCTAT
>WTJV01000030.1 GCA_011524725.1 Amoebophilaceae bacterium
GCAATAATTCAAGTGGTACACGAAAGCTGTAGTTGAGTTTACCATCAAATGTATGTGTACCTGATAATCGAATACGCGTTGGGTCGGCATGTACTTCCATGGGAGGGATATATATTATTTTATTCTTAATGAGGATGCGATTTTTGAGTTCTGAGAAACGTAGATTAGCAAGGTGTTCTTTGTTTGCATACTTGGCTAGCTTTTGAAGAGGATCAAAGTTATGCAGTCCGCCCTCGACTATCCGAAAATAGATATCCGCATTTAATGCCTCCCAACGCATATTGCCCTTTTTATCAGCCTGCATCGTTAGGTCAATATCAGAAAATACCTTCCCACTTAAATGACTGTCGATTAAAAACCGTTGATCAAAATTATCGAACGTATAAAACAAATCAGATATACGGACGCCTTGTAATTGTGCCACTGTATGAATGTTTAAGGCATCGGTACTAGCATCTACAGAACCATCTAAAAGAACTTTACCTCCTGCGACACCCAGTTGTAATTTTTCGGCCATCAGCTTTTGGTTTTCTATCTTGACCTTACCACGTACGTTACTTCCTTGAAAACGACTGAGATGAAGCTGTTGAATATCACAATCAAGATTGAGTGTCCAACAAGGCGCAATATCTAATCTAAGTGCACGGGCATTGGCGGTGGCAATTGGTATATACCTTCCATAACGCAGTGCATCGACATCTAAGTAATCCATGTAAAATTGACCATCTGCGTAAAGCTTTTGGTTATCATAGAACAACCAAGGCAGGAGATTATGAACAGCCCCAGACAGTGCAAAGCTGCCCGGTCCTATACTGCCGGATAAATCTTGTACGTCCACGACATTATCTTTAAAGACTAACTTTCCCATGAGATCCCTGCATTGAAGCTGAGAGGACGCTAGCTTGAACTGGACTGATTGTGTCTGCAGTGCTCCTGAAAAGTGTAGGCTATCTTTCGTGTAAGTGCCACGCATAAGTTGTTGTAAATTGACCTTCAGCTCCCCATGGAAACCTAGTTTGCCAGAGGCTTCCTGCAGCGTAGTATCCGAAAGTGAAGTGCTTAAGGAAGCTAAATCAAGTGTAGCCTCTACGGCACATTGAAGGTGCGGATCACTAAAGCTAGACAAGGTAAGACTCCCTTCTAGCTTGCTGTTGGCAAACCTACCAGTCAGCTGATCGATACTAAGTATGGCAGTCTCCAAGTCCTGTACGTTGGGGACACTGAAATGTCCTGAGAGTCGAGGCAGCTCAACGGGCGTAGAAGATTGGCTAATAGTCATAGTGCCATCGCGTAGTAAAAAATCGCCCTGCAGGGCAAGTAATTTACTGGGCTGCTTATGGACACCTAGATTAAAGAAGATCCCGCCGCGCAGGTTATGTGACTTACTTTCTTGATAGTACTGTGGGGAAAAACAACGCATGAAAAACTGTGGGTTGATCTTCTTACCTCGAACCGTTAGAGCCACAGAAGCGGTGTCCCCTAGCCCCCAGCTCCCTTGTACATCTAGCAAGGCATGGCTATGCTTAAGCTGAGCAGACCGGAAAGTCCAGGCTCTTTTCTGCCGGTCGTAGCTGATGGTAGCCCGTAGCGATAATGGCAAGTTCTGTAGAAGCGGTACGTTCTTTATCTGAATATTCTGGATCGTAGCCTGGCCCTGTAGGTCAGCTTCTAACACAGCATGATCCCCGTTTAAGCTAGCTTGTACCTTTCCTGAGCTAATTCTACTATGCTGCTGTGGGCCATCATAAATGATTTCTATATCATTAAGATGAAGCTTCTGTATCTTGACTGCCCCAGGGGATTCCCATGGTTCTTCTTTTTGCGCACCCTGTTCACGATCTAGAGACCACCTGAAATCTTTCCTAACGTTCAGCGCTCCACCCTCTAAATGCAGATGAGCCAATACATATTGTCCTCGTATAAACTTCCATACATCAAAGACGCCGTAAACCTTATGGACAGCAGCGAAATCCGTCACACCTTCAGGATGGTCTTTGACTGTCACATCGTTACAGGTAAATGCAATATTGGGGAGAGACTTGAAAGTAGCAAATTGCAAGGAACCCATCTGTATCGGACGACCTAACTGTTGACTAGCTTTGGCAAGCAATTTCTGAGTAATCTGATCCCGATACTGATAGCAGTAGACACTTGTAGCCAATACGGTGACCCCCGATAAGAGAAATAATACAGCAAAAACTCTCTTAATAATCTTAATAATGAGGAACATGGACGAGTAACATTCGGAATGACAACATAGGTACAAAAGTAGTAGACTGAGGCATAATGGATACTTAGGGTGCGCAATTTGAAGGGAGTTCTTTATATTTGTTCCCCTAAATGCAAGGGCTCTTAGCTCAGTTGGTTCAGAGCACCTCCCTTACAAGGAGGGGGTCGTAGGTTCGAATCCTACAGAGCCCACATCAAGAGCAAACGCGTCGACCATCATTAGCATACCTACAAACGAGCATCATGGCAGTGACTAGACTTAAAAGGAAAGTAAGAAAAAACAAAACAAGAGCGGCGCAGAGAAAAGAGGCCATGAAGCGCTTGTTGGCCACGCCTATTATTAGGAATGTGGACATAAAACAACTAAAAGCAAGCGGTAAGCTAGAATAGCCCTAATGCAAAACAACCCCTGCTCCTACTTCGCTATCGGTCAGTGATCCTCTGGAGCTAATCGGTCGACGTAAGTGAGGTGGTTCTTAGGCGGATTGCTTTATACAATACTTGGATAATACCATCTCTAAGGCTTACATCGGGCACAAGTATTTTCTCTACACCTCCACACCGCATGACCGTACTGTAGATATCTATGGCAGGAAGAATTGCATCAGCACGATCAGGATTAAGTTCCAAGCTGTTCACACGCTCTGCTAGGCTATGAGAAGCAATAAAATCCCTAACCTCTTCTAGTTTTTTGAGTGTAAGTGGCTTTTTGATCCCTCTTTTGGCTAACTGTGCCAGCTTGCGAATATTGCCCCCTGTAGCAATACCTATCGGGATGTCGGGCAGGTACTGCTTCTGATGGATAATCCATGCTTGCATGGCTTCCCAAGCAGCCGTTGCATCGTTGTCTTCTAATATTCTAATAGCGCCCAAATCAAAAGAACGTGAAGCAATCTTGTCGAGACCTGCATACAAGCTTACTTCTGTGCTACCTCCGCCTACATCCACATGTAAGTAGCTGGCATACTTATCTAGTAAATGATGAATCGCTTCATGAATGAGTTCTGCTTCTTCTGCCCCCGCTACAATGTGAATCGAGATATTGAGTAATTCTTGAACACGGCGCACAATCTCTTGCTTATTGACCGCATCCCTAAAAGCAGAGGTAGCACACACCCTGTAGGCATCTACATCATACAGATCTATAAGTATTTTAAAGGCCTGCAATAGCCGTATTAGACACTGTGCGTTCTCTATACTAATACACTGGTTTGTAAACACGTCGTGTCCAAGACGCAAAGGAAAACGCAGGTATTCTAGCCTTTTGAATTTGGGCTCTCCCGAAACAGACAAAACACTGCTCACTTGTAGCCGAGCAGCATTAGAACCGATATCAACAGCAGCTAACTTCAAAGCAACTACATGTAGTAAAGTGAGACAACGTCATGACACGACTACCAATATTGTCACAAACACCGTCGTCGCCTATGGAGCAGGAAATAAGCTCCTCTCTATTAACTCCTGAAACAGACACTATCACATTTCTCCGCCTACTATTTCGAAATTTTAGTTGCAGACTTTCGTCTGTTTTATAGCATCTCAATTTAGGAAATATTTATTGTCTTATAAAGACGAAATTATGCCGCTCAGCACAGCTAACTGGGTGAGGACGACCATTATCACATCCCAACCAGAATAGGAAACATGATGGCACTACTAATATAATTTTAGGTTCGCTTATTCTCCTGAAAGAAAGCTGTCTATAACAACTTTTACAAACGTTACGTATTAGCCTAGTTCATAGAGACATTTACTAAACGAGCAGCATGCATAACGTCACTCTTGTTGAGCAGACTCCTGAACTTTCTTTTTACCAAATACAGAAAAGTTGATGTATCTCCATGGATGAGCTTTGAGGTCGACTAGTAGTTCATCTAAGCTCTGCGAAACTCGGTTTAAATTATGATAGAGACTATCATCTTCTAACAATTGACCAAGGTTACTGTCTCCCTGCTCCATCCTGTTAAGCACCCGGAGTGCACTGCCTAATATAAGATCAACCTTTGCGGAAAGCTTCGGTACTTCTTTTCCCTGCAGCCCATTCATTAACTGATTTAGCTTTTTTAAAAGTGGTTGTACGCCGTTATCACCATCAGCAAGTGCATTAGAAATTTCCACCAAGTTCCGACCCACGTCATAAAATTTTTGCTGACTATGATCAACCGTTTGCCTCAATTTATGCACTGTCTTATCTAAATTAGTAGCTATGCTATTGATCCGCCCTATGTTCTCAACGAGATTGGTAAGAAACTGATTGGTCAGTAAAGAGATATCCTCAACGTCCCGCATAGCAGGGTGCGTCCCCTTAAGAAGGCCTTCTCCAAAGCTTGGCTCAATTTTGCTTAGTACTACATCATGGTCTTTAAGCACACTACCTTCTTTAAGGTGTAAGTCTATTGCCTTCTCACCAAGTAGAGAAGGACTAATAAGCCAAGCCTCAGTAGCATCGGTGAGTCGAATATTTTTTTGGGTTTCAAAAGTTACTCGGACGCTATAGTCCTCATCAGGCAATATCTGTAGCTTGATGATTTTGCCGACAGTCACGCCGTTGAGTAGCACTGGACTTGCGATATTCAATCCCGTACTATTGGCATAAACGGTATGATAACGGTTGCTAGAAGAGAATATTACTCCACTTTTAAGAAAATTGACACCTAGATAGGCAGCGGTCAGTGCGACAGTAGCCAGAAGACCGACCTTTACTTCTTTATTTAGTTTCACAAGATCTATACTTCAGCATTAATACAACAAATATAGTCAGTCCGTATTGATAATAAATAGAAGCAGTCCAGCTATGAACTGGAATCCTCCCCATCGATCCGAAGAACCAGGGAGCTGCACAGTATTGCGGGCCAATCGTGGGCCACATATATCAGGATTTTTACGTAACGAATTCATGCATTTAAAAACTTGGGACTATTTTAGGCTTCAGACAATCTCTTGACGAACACATGTTGGCTACACGCCTTTAAGGTAATAAGAAAATATCCAACGCCACGTAGCAAGGTCGAGGCTAGCCACTCATAAAATAAGTATCGAGTCAATACTGATCCGTAGACTACTTGCCTAGCTATTTCTCTCCAGCTCATTCTTATAGTCTCGAAATGCCCTGAATATACCCGAGGCAATATGCACTTGTCCCAACTTACTATTTAAATATTTTTCTTCTTGAGGGTTAGTAAGAAAACCCACTTCTACCAAAACGCTGGGAGCAGTGGTCTTCCATAGCACCAAAAGGCCCGCCTGTTTAACACCACGACTCACCCTCCCTACCCTATTCTTGAGCTGGTGCTGTATGTTTTGAGCCAGCTTTAGGCTGTTGTAGTCATAAGCATTTTGGTATAATGATAGTAAAATATGCGACTCGGGCAATTTAGGATCAAAACCTTGGTAGTTCTTTTGGTAGTTGTCTTCCATGAGAATGACGGCATTTTCTCTCTTGGCAACTTCCAGATTGTACTTCGAAGTATGCATACCCATGGTATAAGTCTCGGTACCATGGGCAGTTGGCCCTTGCGGATTTGCATTGCAATGAATGGAGATGAACACGTCTACATTACTCTTGTTCGCTATCTTGGCTCTATTATGTAATGTCACGAATGTGTCTTGCTGACGAGTGTAGATCACTTCTACATCTTGCATATGCTTCCTAATAAGCCTACCACATTCTAACGCTATCTGGAGTGTTATGTCCTTTTCTTTTGAGAATTTACCCAAAGCTCCTGGATCATGCCCCCCATGCCCGGCATCGATAATTACCTTTCTTATGCTATATTTCCTTGTTCCAGTATCATTAGAGGCCCCGAGTACAAGAAAGGCCAACATTCCTAGTATACGAACAAGATTTAACATGATAGTAACGCAGTTCAGTGTGAATGGGGTAAATTTACATCCAAAATTTCGAAAAATACGGTTACGTGCTCAAGTCAAAATATATACTTGTGTGCCTTATAGGGGCATCTTGTTGTATTCTAAGCGCCTCTTATATAATCATCGCCGACCCCTGCAAATGGCCTGGTACGACTGGGGCGCAAGATAGTGTCACAGCAGTCAGGGACATGCCATATGGCGTAGGCACCTCGATCAAAAAAAATGTGCCTCAACAAACACCGGCAGCTCCTGAAGTGGCAAGAGCAAGTACCATCACAGGGGAGCGCGCAAACGAGCAGGGCATCCTGCACGAAACGGCCATGGATTCCTTAGGGCAGTCTAGCATATCAAACACTGCACCGACCCATACAGATATACTCTCTAGCGACTCAGGTACAGACGGTGGGCCCGCACCCACAGCACCAAGCAATCCTGTACGAGCACCCATTCAATATAATGCAAAAGACGCTATAGTCTTTGATGTAAAAAACCTAACCATTCATCTATACGGCGCAGGAAATATTGAATACGATGCCATTAAGCTAGAAGCAGAAGAGGTGTTGATAGACTGGAAGCAACATACCATAACAGCATCTAGTAAAAAAAATGAAGCAGGAAACGTAGAAAAAAAAACAATCTTAACTAGAGAAGGGATAGAGTACATTGCAGAAAGCGTTCGTTATAGCTTCGAGTCTCAGCGGGCAGTTGCTAATAAATTGTTTACCAAGCAAGGAGACAGTATTCTACGGACCCATAAGGTAAAGAAAGACAGCGAAACTACTTTCTACGCAGACAGGGCTACCTATACCACCTGCGATCTTGCGAAACCGCACTTTCACATAGAGGCTAAACGCGTGAAAATAAATCAAGATGATAGAGCACTATCGGGTCCTTTTCGGCTCTATTTCAATGGCGTGCCTACGCCTATAGGATTTCCTTTTGGCATTTTCTACTTCCCCCAAGGGTCTGGAATTATTCCACCCAAGTACGGCGGAGAAAGTGAAAGAGGGTTTTGCCTACAAGATGGTGGCTACTACATCAAGTTGAGTAACTATGTCGATCTAGCGCTGCAGGGGTCTCTCTACTCAAAAGGTTCTACAGACTTCACCGCAACAGCTAACTACAAAAAACGCTACCGATATAGCGGTGACTTACGTTTTGAAAGAGGTATCTATTTAACACCCGATGAAAGTAAATTATCTAGAAAATACAAAAGCTGGCATTTTCTATGGAATCATAATACTGAAAAGAATAAGAACAGTAGCTGGCACATACAGGTGGACCTGGCGAGCCAAAACGCGTACAAAATCGGTGGTTTGCTAGAGGACGCAATAGATAAAACTAGAAAAGATTCCAGCATTCGCTATACCAACCGGCTTGTTGGATTTCCATTGCCTTATACCGCAGATGGCAGCTTGCGTCTGAATAATTCCAAATCTGGGAAGTACGAGGCCAGCTTACCTGAGATCTCTCTGAATACAGCAAATATGTATCCTTTTCGTAAAGGAAGCACTTCGGGTACGGATTGGCTCTCTAATATCCATCTCCGGCACAAATTTGAATTTCAAAGCAGGCTCTCGAACAGCGACGGTGACAGGCTAGACTTTTTAACGCCCAAAGATTGGTCTACCCTATGGAAAAATGGCAAATCAGGTGCTCAACACACCGTACCGCTGGGAGCTAATATAAAAATATTGCGCTACCTAAATCTGGCCCCCCAAATGACGCATCAATGGCGGTGGTATGGGGAGAAAAAAGAATATAGATACGATACAAAGGGGAACATAAAAGAAGACAAAGTGCCTGGCTTTGTGCATGTTTATGACTTCGATATGGGGGCAACATTACAAACTACCTGTTATGGCATCTACTCCAGGAGACGACAGGCCACGGTACAAGCTATTAGGCATCAATTTAGTCCTAGGCTGACTTTTACTTACACGCCCAACTTTTCTGAAGCTAAGTACTGGCAAACAATTCATGGGGGAGATAAAGACGGCCGAAAGTTCGACAGATTTGCGGGGGCTGTTTACCCATCTCCCAAAGCCGGTGAAGCAGCAGTACTAGCAATCAACTTGAGCAATAGACTAGACATGAAACTGAAGAACCGAGCAAATTCGAAAAAGTCTGCTAAGAAGGTGCCTATCCTAGAAAGCTTCGATTGGAGTACGAGTTACGATTTTTTAGCGGATCAACATGCATGGGGAGATATTCAATTTAAGACGCGCACAAGCTTGTTAGATAAACTACTCGATATTAGATTCGAGTCTACATTCGATCCTTATTCTTACAAAAAAAATAATCAGGCTTATGTAAGAAGTAATGAGTTAGCCTGGAATCATGGACAAGGGCTAGGACATATGAAAAAGGCCTCACTGAGTATTGGCGCTAGCCTAGGCTCTAGCACTAGCAACGAAACTTTAAAGCAAGATAGTCGCCAAAAAGATGATCCAGATGCACAACTAGCACCTACTCACCTCAAGAAAGCCACCAAGCAATACGTAGGCTTTGCGGTCCCTTGGAAGGCCCAGCTAAATTATCGTTGGGACTACACTCGTCTAAATCCTGGAGATGATGCAAAAAAAATCAATAGTCTCGATTTTGAGTGGCATATGAGCTTAACAAAAAAATGGGAGGTAAGTTGCAAGAGCGCCTATGACTTCAACCAAAAAAAGCTTGTAGGCAACTCGACTGCCATCAGCATTCATAGGGACCTGCATTGCTGGGAGATGGACTTTAACTGGAACCCACTGGGAGACAGACTGGTCTATAAATTCTCAGTGGGCCTCAAAGCACCTTTGTTAAAAGATATAAGATTGCCAAGAAATAGGCAGGCTCAGAAATACTGAACGTAACCCCCGATAGCTTACCTTGACAACAGCCAACACGGTCTGCGCTAAACTATACTTCCATTACCTCGGCCTCTTTACGAGCCAGCAACGCATCCAGCTTATGAATATAAGTATCGGTCAGCTTCTGTGCCTGTTCTTCTGCCATTTTGATTTCGTCCTCTGAAGCGCCTGATTTTTGTATCTTTTTCAAAATTTCCTTAACATCTTTTCTGACACTACGTACTACAACTCTTCCTTTTTCAGCTTCTGCCCTTACTTGCTTAACCAACGCTTTCCTACGTTCTTCTGTCAAGGGAGGTATGTTGATACGAACAGTTTCTCCATCATTTTGAGGAGTCAGTGCTAGTTTACTATTCAAAATAGCTTTTTCTAATTCAGGAATCAGACGTCGCTCCCATGGCTTAATAGTCAGTGTTCTTGCATCGGGGGTACTGACAGATGCTACCTGATCAATAGGGACTTCGTTACCATAATACGGCACCAAAATTCCGTTCAGCATATTGGGCAGTGCTCTACCCGCACGAATCTTAGCAAATTCTTTTTGTGTGCGCATGTACGCATTTTCCATGGCATGGCCGGCTTTCTCTAAACACTCTCGGATTTCGTTCATAGCATAATGGATTAGTTTTATATAAGTGATTCGTTCATAATCCCGCTAAAATAGGGTAATCATAGCTTATTCCCTCTCAAAAATTCTTGCACTTCCATCGGCCTTTTCCCTCCTCGCTGTAAGACTTTGATAGCTATGGGAATATCTGCGGTACCTACATATATATGGTGCTTTCTATCTGAGAGGACCTGGCCAGGAGCCAGATAAGGTAGCACAATCGTCGCTTTCTCAGCAGATAGTATTTTATATGTCTGGTTATTAAGAAGCGTCCAGGCGGCTGGATGGGGGGCTAAGCCTCTAATAAAATTGAGGGTCACTTCTGCCTCTTGGTTCCAGTTGATTTGGCAATTCTCTTTGACAAGCTTAGGTGCTTTTTGGAGTAGGCTTTCTTGGGTAACGACTTGAGGTTTCCTAGTGTACTCCCCCTGCGCTATGGCTTGTACCGTTTTTAAGACTAGTGCTGCTCCCTTACGCTGAAGACGAGCATGTAAGGTTCCTGCTGTGTCATGCGGATGAATGGGCTCTCCTTCTTGAAAAAGGACATGGCCAGTATCTACAGCTTGTTCTAAGAAAAAAGTAGTTACGCCAGTTTCTTGCTCGCCATTGATAATAGCCCGGTGGATAGGTGCAGCACCACGATATTGAGGCAATAATGAGGCGTGTAAGTTAAAGGTTCCTAAAGTAGGCATGGCCCACACCACTTGAGGTAATATCCTGAAGGCAACAACTACTTGCAAATGGGCCCGATAGCTCCCTAGGACCTTCAAAAATGAGGGGGCCCTTAGATCGACAGGCTGTAACACCGGAATGTTGTGTGCAACGGCAGCTACTTTGACAGGGGATGCCATCACTTTTCTACCCCTTCCTTGCGGCTTATCCGGGGCAGTGACGACCGCTACCACATCATAATTATTGGCTAATAGTATTTCTAGACTAGGCACTGCAAACCCGGGCGTCCCTATGAAAACGAGACGCATGTTTGGTACAACTTTGTGCTGCTGGTGCTTTCTATTTTCGTCATGCTTTGACATGATCATCCTACAGCTTGGTGTGAATCTATAAGTGTACCTTGATGGCACCTGAATACTCTTTTAGGCCACATTTTTAAAAAATCATAATTATGCGTGGCCATTAAAACCGCTGTTCCCTTCTTGTTAATATCTAAAAAAAGCTCCAAAATGCTATAAGCCACACCAGGATCAAGGTTACCGGTAGGCTCGTCAGCCAAGAGAATAAGAGGATCATTCAGCAACGCACGTGCAATGGCCACACGTTGTTGTTCTCCTCCCGAAAGTTGATGAATCATCTTGGTGCTAGCCCAGCCTAAACCTACCTTCATCAGTACCTCTGCTATTCTCTTCCTCATCACTTCCTTTTTTTCCCATCCCGTTGCCCTAAGTATAAACCAAAGATTCTCTTCTACATTTCTATCCATCAACAATTGAAAGTCTTGAAAAATAATGCCTAGCTTTCTACGTAGAAGAGGGAGTTCTGTTTTCTTAATGGTCCCCAAATCAAAACCTGCTATTTGTGCTTCCCCTACTTCTATCGGGATGTCTGCATACAAAGTTTGCAGTAACGAGGTCTTGCCACTGCCTGTATCTCCCGTAAGAAAAATAAATTCACCACGATCGATGGCAAAATCGACATCTTGCAAAATAGACCGTGAGCCATGTAAAACCGTAAGTCCCTCAACATGAACAACGGAACGACTAATCATTGCATAGTAAGATTGCATATGAATCACCAAGAATAACTCGCATGGGCTCACACCCAAAGGCTTATATGGTCGACCTAGCATGGTACGCATCAAGTACCGTACTGCTACATCGCTTATCTGGCAGCATATTTAAGCACACTCAGTAAGAACAAGCCGCATAAGCCTTCCAATTCCAACACTGGCGTGCATGAAGCAAACATATCAATAAAATTGATGTAGCGAGTATATTAAGTACCTAATCTGTACCCAACTCGAAGTGAATAGCCCAGCTAAACTATGTAAAAAGTTGGAAGCCTTAGCAAAAATACCTAACCTGCTACAGATTCTTTCGGGGCATTGCTAATTTTTGATTGATAGTTTGTTATAAAGCAACTGCAGTGAGTATTTGATCAATAAAGTCATGATAGGGGACGCTACCTTTTTAGCAATGCCTTTTTCGGTATTATTTCCAATTCTAGAAATTCGGTCTAATTTTGTAATCCATCATTTATTCATTGTCCGGTGGTGTAATTGGCAACACGTCTGGTTTTGGTCCAGAAGAGTCTAGGTTCGAGCCCTAGCCGGACAACGCAAATCAAGCATTTTGGTATTCTTAATCCATGCGTTCGTTTTTTAGCTGTGCCTACTTCAAATAAATAATATGCGAATCACAGAACTTTCATTATTGCTTATCATGTGTCTGGCAGCAGTACCTGCAAAGGCCTTGGAAACAACACAAGATACCAGATCCGTAGATGTATCAGAAAGGCTATATGCTACGGCAAATAATACTGAAGTATACAGCGAAGACCTGGAAATACAGAAAAAAGAAGAAGAAAGGCAAAGAATTGAGTTGGACAATGCATTAGCAAGAGCCCGTCTAGAAAAAGAATTAGCTGGTTTACAAGCAGAGATTGCGCGACTAATGGCAGAGCGAGAAGTAATGGTGCTCAAGTGGCAGATTGAGCAAGAGCGTAAGGAAAAAGCGCACATGTCAGAATTATCTACCCTGAATCAGAAAAAAGAAAAATTAGAAGCGGAAGTTAGTATTGCACAGTATCAACTCACCAAGGAAGAGCAACAACTACATACTATTGTCACAACGCTAGACTATCAAGCCAAGCTCCTACGAGCAGAAGTCGAGCAGCTGAACGCACAAAAAGCCCGATACGAAGCGGAACGTCAACGCAATAATTATGCAGATACAGAACCAGTATATCTTAAAGAGCCCTTGAAAGCTAATGGTTCGCTGATCATCTCTGATCGTCGCATTGATCTAAGGGGATGTATCACCCCATGGCAGGCCAATTATATTACAGACCGTATCCAATACTTTAATAATAAAGATACTAGTAACCCTATTTTTATCGTCATCGAATCATCGCCGGGAGGGTCTGTAAGCGCGGGCTCTTGTATTCTCAAAGCTATGGAGAATAGCCAGGCCCCCGTATATGTAGTGGTAAAAAGCTTTGCAGCATCCATGGCTGCCTTAATCGCCACTTTAGCAGATAAATCCTATGCATATCCCAATGCAGTCATTTTGCACCACCAACCTTGGACTTTCACCTGGGGTAACGTAAGAGAACTCAAGGAAGAACAAGAATTACTGCAAGAATGGTGGAACCGCCTGGGTGGAAGAGTGGCAAGCAAGATGGGGATATCGCTCAAAAAACTAGATACATTGCTGTATGAAAAGTCAGCAAAGGGCGATTGGTTGGAATTTGCAGATCGTGCTAACAAATTAAAATGGGTCGACCACATCATCAACGGCATTCAAGAAAGTGGTATTCTAGAATTGCCATCTCCTGAGGATTATACATGGAAAAAGCAACTAAGAGGCGCCTACGAAGGAGTAACAGCAGAAAATGGGATTGTTTATTTACCACTCTTAGAAGCAAAAGATTTTTACTATCTGTACAATCCAGATAATCGGTACCGGATGTACGCTCCTCCTTCTAGGTAGTTGAGCCCTAACAACTCACTTCCAAGCACAGTACTCAGCGAAGTATACGTGATCTGCTCTCGCCGGGCGGGCGTTCCTTTTTGTCTACCACACAAAAAGGAATCGAAAAAGTCACCACTGGGGGAACCGGCCTACCTTGGCTTGCTCTTAGGCGCAGACGAACCAAACTCGCACACCGCAGGTGTGCTCAGACAGTGCCTCGCTTTGCGCCTGACGCAGCGTCAAGCTCACGTCCTAATCCCCTGAGCGGGTCCTTTGAATACCACAACGGCTTAGAGGTGAGGTAACGGAAAATTGTCGCCGCAGCAGGCAGTTTTATCGCACTTCATTACATAAGTCACTGCGGTCGCCAGGCCCCCGTCCAGTGTCAAGGCATAAGCTCGACACCATATCAAGGACTAAGGGAGATGCTTTTCATACCACACCGGAGATTAAGCTTATAGATGGGTTACGAAGACGCAGCCGGATAATGCATCTCGATGTCGCGTTCATTGTTTATATTTACGGTACAATTTAGTCGTTACAACAAACATCACACACAGTATAAGCATGAATACTATAGGAATCATCTTTGTGCTAGTCAGCGCAGCAGTGGGTAGTATACTCAGGAGTAGGTTCAATACTTATGCCCAAACCAAGCTTAAATCAGACTGGTCAGGCGTCGAAATTGCAAATAAAATGCTACGTGAACACGGCATCGATCAGGTAAAGATCACTTGCATCCACGGTCACCTAACCGATCATTATAACCCGCTAACCCAGACTGTCAATCTGAGTAATCAGGTATACCATGGCAGAAACGCAGCAGCGGCAGCAATAGCAGCCCACGAATGTGGACACGCTGTACAGCATGCCAGGGGGTATGCTTTTTTGCAATTACGCTCTACTATGGTGCCTGTGCTTTCTGTGACTACACGCTTCATACCATGGACCATCATAGTGGGTATTTTGCTCATCAACACCACTCTAATTCCTTTAACTGTTGGAATAGCATTATTCGCGCTCACTACCTTGTTCAGCTTTATCACGCTTCCCGTAGAGTTTGACGCTAGCAGTCGGGCATTAGCCTGGATGGATAATCGAGGAGTAGTACAAGCCAAGAACATCAAATGGCGAGAAATGCTTTGTGGTGGGCAGCCATGACCTACGTAGTAGCCGCACTAGGCTCTTTGGCACAATTATTACAGTTGGTCAATGTGCTGAATAACAGGAGAAGGTCATAGCAGTAAGCAGGAGTTATAGGCTATTTCTACGCACGCATGAGAAGTCTAGTGAGTCCCCCTCCTCGTTCGATATTTCTAGCTAATTGCCCAGCGCATACGTATTGTTTATGAAATCCTATCCTACCTCAAATACCTCAAACAACGATCAAGTGTCCAGGGCCTTGGGCCAGCTCTTAGGCATCATGGACGAATTGAGAGAAAAATGCCCATGGGACCAAAAACAGACTATGGAAAGCTTAAGACACTTGACCATTGAGGAAGCGTTTGAGCTATCCGAAGCAATTTTGGAGGCAAACATGGAAAACATTAAAAAAGAATTAGGAGATCTTCTTCTTCACATTGTGTTTTATACAAAGATCGCTGCCGAACAACGGGCTTTTACTATGGTCCACGTCATACAAACGCTCTGTAAAAAGTTAATCGATCGTCACCCACACATTTACGGAGAGAAAGTGGCTGAAAATGCACAAAGTGTGGAACGTCACTGGGAAAAACAAAAGCTACAAGAAAAAGGGAATAAATCTGTATTAGGTGGAGTACCCCATACGCTTCCCAGCCTGATCAAGACAATGCGTATACAAGAAAAAATGAGTAGGATTGGTTTCGGTTGGCCAGATAGCAACACAACACGAAAAAAGATACAAAAGCATATTCAAGTATTAACACAACAAAGTAACCAAGAAGTTCCTACTACAATGCGGCAAGAAGCGTTCGGAGAGCTACTTTTCTTGTTGGTTAATTATGCAAGATTGGTGAACGTCAACCCAGAAGAAGCACTAGAAAAAAAGAATAAGGAGTTTACACAAAAATTTCAGCACGTGGAGCAGGAGATTGCCAGCCAGGACAAGCAGATTACTCAATTATCAACCAAGGAACTCATGGACTACTGGAAGAAAGCCAATTAGATCCTTGCCCCTTAAGAAAGGGGAATTTTATCGAATACTAGGTGTGGAGGAAGATTTTCATAAATATCCCCCCTAAAAAAGAGTAGTTTCCCTCCAAAATCTTACAAAAAATGAGGGGGCTCCTCTCCATCAGGGCCCCACTTTTTTCGACATTGCTAATTTTTAATGGATAGCTTGTTAAAGAGCAACTGCAGCGAGCATTCGATGAACGAAATCATGATGCTGAACACTACCTTTTTAGCAATGTCCTTTTTTCGCGAATTACCTTCTGAAGGTTTTTTATTAGATTAGCCGCCTGATAAAAAAGATTTGGCTTCATGAGAAAAAATATCCACCCAGCTTACAAAGAAGTGGTCTTTTGGGATACTTCAAGTGGCTTTAAATTCTTGACGTGCTCTACAATACATACCAAAGATACTATCCAGTGGGAAGATGGTAAGGAGTACCCCTTGATCAAGGTCGAGATTAGTGCTGCTTCGCATCCGTTCTACACCGGGAAAAAAATCTTTGTAGACACGGCCGGAAGAGTAGAAAAGTTCCAGCAGAAATACAGAAAAAACAAATGATAGTTGTATAGTTACCAATATATCCTTGCATGAATATTGTACTATTTGACACTACTCAATCAAGAACATCACTCAAGCCTTTTTCTCATACAAGGCCATTGGCTAAGGTAAGGATAGGGATTTGCACAATCGAAGAAAAGTGGAGGCATTACTTGAAGGGTGACTACTCATTCCTTACAGTACCCTACCTTAGTAATAAATTTCCTTGTGTAGAAGCCTCCCAAAATCTATGTGTTAATGGCACAGTTTGTCCCAACGAAGTCCTTGTAGAAGCGATCAATAATCTCGGCAGTCATCAAAAGTTGGTACAAGACAACACGCTGATTGCTGCTTCTTGTGATAAGAAGACACTCCAGGACTTCCAGAATGGTGATTTTGGTGCTTCTCATTTGCAAAGCATATCCTTCGAAGGACCGCTCACACAAATCAAAAATAATTGGGATATATTCTTACTCAATGGGCAAGAAATTAGAAAGGATTTTCGATGGGTGTGCCAAGGGAAGACTACGCAGCCGGTACAAGACCAACATACTGTCACCTACAATGAGAAAGACATCTTCATCGAGGAAGGTGCTTCGATAAAAGCGGCTACTCTAAATGCCGAATCGGGCCCTATCTACATTGGTAGTAATGCAATCGTTAAAGAAAGCGCCATCATCAAAGGCCCCGTAGCTATTTGTAAAGGAGCTCAGATCAACACTAGTGCCAGAATAAGCAGCAGGACGACCATTGGCCCTTATGCAAAAGTCGGAGGCGAAATCAGTAATTCGGTCATTATAGGTTATAGCAACAAAGCACACGATGGCTTCATGGGTAACTCGGTGATTGGAGAATGGTGTAATATAGGAGCAGGGACAAACACGTCCAACCTGAGGAGTGACTATGCTAACATTAAGATATGGGATGAGCAGCGAGAGACTTTCGAAACTACTGAATTGCAGTTTTGTGGTATTTTTATGGGTGATTATAGCAAGTGTGCCATTAACTCGGCTTTTGATGCAGGAACAATCGTAGGCATAAGTACCAACTTGCTAGGAGTAGGTCTATTTGATAAAGTGATTCCCTCTTTTACCTGGGGGACTCCGAACAATCGTATACAGACCTATCAGCTAGAAAAGGCACTAGAGTCAGCTGAACGCATGATGAAACGGCGAATGGTGCAACTGACAGAAGAAGACAAAAAGGTGCTTGCACATGTATTCCTTACAACAGCAGTATACCGAAGCTAAAAAGAATTAGAGATGCGCTTTGGAGCTATTCGAGGCTACACACTGCTTAAACAACGTCTCATACACATAGCAAAGACGCAAAAACTCCCGCATGCACAACTATTTTGGGGGCCTGAAGGTAATGCTAGCCTATCCTTAGTATTGGCTTTTATCGCCTACCTCAATTGCCAGCATAGACTTGAAGAGGATGCTTGTGGCCAATGCTCTTCTTGTCTAAAAATGCAGAAACTGGCCCACCCGGACGTAAAATTTGTCTTCCCTACCAGCGCTACCAAGCAATTCACGGGAAAAGATGCTGTAAGTACCAACTTGATGCAAAACTGGCGTGCTTTTCTGCACGAATACCCCTACGGCCAGGACAGTGACTGGAGTTACTATCTAGGTAGTGAGAATAAGCAGCTCAGTATCTCCAAGGAAGACGCTAAAGATATTATGCAAGCTATAAGCCTCAAAGCTTTTGAAAGTACCTATAAAGTTATACTCATTTGGCTTCCAGAATACCTTCATGTAGCAGCTGCCAACAGTCTGCTTAAGGCTATAGAAGAACCCCCTCCACATACCCTTTTCTTACTCGTGAGCATCCACCCCAGCAACGTACTCAGTACGATTCGATCACGTACACAACAGGTTCATATTCCCGCTTTTTCAGATAAGGAACTGGCCAATATGCTCGTACAAAGATACCCCCTCAAGCAAGACCAGATAGCACAGATTGCTCTGCTGGCAAATGGCAATTTCAACAAGGCACTCAAACTTGTTCATAATACCAAGGGAGACTACCTCGAGCACTTTAAACACTGGATGCGGTTGTGTTATACCTACAACTTGACACAATTAGTAGCGCAGGCCGTATCTTTTCAGGAGATGTCCAGAGCAGGACAAAGAGATTTTTTAGGCTATTCTTTACATGTGCTCCGAGAAGCACTCGTCTTACATTTTGCACAAGAGAAACTCACAAGAGCCTCCACCGTAGAGCAGGAGTTTGCAAAAAAGCTAAGACAAACCTTAACACATCAACAGCTTAAGACATGGATTTTCTGGCTAAATCAAGCCTATTATTATGTAGAAAGGCATATCAATCCAAAGATCTTATATCTGGATTTATCTTTAAAAATCGCTCGTACTTTTAGGCCATAGCCCTATAATCCCATGGCCTGAAACAAATACTTAAGTATGCGTAGGTACGCAGACCACAAGTCCTTACCGGGTGGTAACATAACTACACACTACCGAAAAATGTATTCTATCACACCCATTGTTAAAAGACTACTTGCCCTCAATATCGTAGTCTTCTTTGCGCAGCATTTACTAAGCCTTGACTTGATAAACATACTAGGGTTAAGGTGTATTCTGTCTAACTACTTTAGACCTTACCAATTCTTGACACACCTTGTCGTTCATGCCAACTCCAGCCATCTATTGAGCAATATGTTTGCCTTGTTTACTTTTGGACCTACACTAGAGTACACACTCAATGCTAGGAAGTTCATCGCTTTCTACATCATTACAGGGCTAGGAGCTGCCATACTCTATTCAAGCATTCAGTACTTTGAGGTAAGTAATCTTGCGTATCTGTACCATGATTACTTAACTCAACCTGGCCCAGTGAGCTTTGTCACTTATTTAAGAAAGTTCCCCGCGAATACTTATCGCACGCTCTACCCATTTATCACTGCTTTCTTTGAGCAGCCCAGCAATCTTACTTATATAGCTGAGAGCAAAGAAATTGTCAGTCAGCTATACACGCTCAAAGCTGACATGCCTACAGTAGGCGCGTCAGGGAGTATATTTGGCGTATTCATGGCGTTTGCTATGTTATTTCCCAATATAGAGCTATTTTCATTCCTGATTCCTGTACCTGTCAAAGCCAAATACGTGATTGCTGCTTATGGTGTGTACGAACTATACGCAGGCATAAGAAGCAATCCTGCGGATAACGTGGCACACTTCGCCCACCTTGGGGGGGTATTATTTGCTTACTTCTTTATCAGATGGTGGAAAAAAGCAAGAAAGTAGCATTGACTAGTGATGCTCCTACCAGAATATCTCAAAAAGCATCCTTACATTCACATGTAGCCCCATACCTTCATGCTCTACACAACGCAAGGTATTGTTTTAAGCCACATTAAATATCGAGAAACCTCGATCATTGCTAAGGTATTTACCGAAGCTTTGGGCCTTCAGGCTTATATGGTCCACGGTGTAAGAACAAAAAAAACAAACACAGTATTGCCTTTTTTCAGCCTCTTACACTTCTGGATATGATAGTATACTATAAAAAGCAAAGGAGTATACAGCGTGTAGCCGAGGTTCGTTGCCATACTCCTAATAGTGACATCTTAACGAATATCAACAAAGCAACGATTGCTATTTTTTTAGCAGAATTATTAACCAAAGTAATCCGTGAAGAGGAACATAATGAGCCACTATTTCAGTTCTTGTGGAAAGAGGTAGTTCGTTTGAACGAGCAACCCACTGGGTATGAGTCTTTTTATTTGACTTTCATGCTTCAGCTAAGTCATTACTTAGGTTTCGGTATCAGTACCTGCCAAGACATTTACACACAATTGCGTCGTTCAGGACAGCATTGGGCTATTGACCAAGAAACCGTAACGCATCTCGATAACTTACTAACTGACAAAGCAACACATAAGCACATAAGTATGGATAAGGTCTTGAAGAGGCGCGCTACAGAGGCCCTTATCAAATTCTATCAACTACACATAGAATCACTAGATACCCTTAAGTCGCTGAAAGTGCTCCAAGAGATCAATTGATTTTTACGAAAGAAGGTAATTTATGCACTAACCTCCTCCAGCAGGCGTTCCCCCTTTTCTATGGCTTGATCAATAGTTCCCACTAGGTTAAAAGCAGACTCCGGAATATGGTCTAGCTGACCATCGATAATCATGTTGAATCCCTTAATGGTATCTTGGATATCTACTAGCATACCCTTGAGGCCAGTAAATTGCTCAGCCACATGAAAAGGCTGGGATAAGAAACGCTGTACTTTTCTAGCCCGATACACCGTCTTGGTGTCTTCTTCTGACAGTTCGTCCATGCCTAGAATAGCAATAATGTCTTGCAGCTCTTTGTAGCGTTGTAGTATTTTTTTAACCCGCTGTGCTGTATTGTAGTGCTCTTCGCCCAAAGTATCTGGGCTCAGAATGCGCGAAGAGGACCCTAATGGGTCTACGGCCGGGTAGATACCTAGCTCTGCAATCTTACGGGAGAGTACGGTATTAGCATCAAGATGCGTAAAAGTAGTAGCTGGAGCCGGATCAGTTAAATCATCGGCTGGCACATATACAGCCTGTACAGAGGTTATCGACCCATTCTTGACGGAAGTGATACGCTCTTGCATAGTCCCCATCTCGGTGGCAAGAGTGGGCTGGTATCCCACAGCAGACGGCATACGCCCCAATAGTGCGGATACTTCAGAGCCTGCCTGTGTAAACCGAAAGATGTTGTCTATGAAAAAAAGAACATCTCGGCCCTGCTCCTGGCCATCGCCATCTCGAAAATATTCTGCAGCAGTAAGGCCAGTAAGCGCCACCCTTGCTCTAGCACCCGGAGATTCGTCCATTTGACCAAAAATCAGTGTGGCCTGTGAAGTTTTGAGCGCCTCTCGATCTACCTTAGAAAGATCCCAATTACCTTCCTCCATAGACTTCTTGAACGCTTCACCATAGTTAATCACGCCTGCTTCGATCATCTCTCGCAATAAATCATTGCCCTCACGCGTACGCTCTCCTACGCCTGCGAACACTGATACTCCAGAATAAGATTTGGCAATGTTGTCAATAAGCTCCATGATCAGGACCGTCTTCCCTACACCAGCACCCCCAAAAAGACCGATTTTTCCGCCCTTCACATAAGGTGCTAATAAGTCGATGACCTTGATCCCTGTATAAAGCACCTCGGTAGAGGTAGCCAGGTCTTTGAATTGGGGAGCAGGTCTATGTATAGGAAGCTCGCGCGCTACTGTAGGCTGATTAATGCCATCTATAGCTTCTCCCACAACATTAAATAATCTTCCCCTAATTGCTTCGCCCACAGGCATCTTGATAGGCGCCCCCGTATCGACCACTTCCATCCCTCGTATTAATCCCTCACTACTACCCATGGTTATGGCTCTAATACGACGCTCTCCCAAATGAAGCTGGCATTCTAATATAACTTTTTCCCCATCTTCCTTGACAACTTCTAGGGCATGAAGAAGCTCAGGCAATGAGGCATTAGCTTCAAAATGTACATCTACAACGGACCCTAATATTTGAATGATTGTTCCTGTGTTTTCCATTTGTTGGCGAGGCGCGCTTCCTTGGAGAGGATGATTACTGTATTTTCACTGTAAAACTAATACATAAATTTGTTTCCTGAAATGACGATAGCGTGTAACCAATATTATTGAGAAGGCATTACCAAAAAGGCAGAAGTCAGTCTCATGATTTTATTCATCAAGTCAAGCGTTCGCTGCAGTTGCTCTTGAACAAGCTGTCTTATTAATAATTAACAATGCCCTTGAGAATACTTAGCTCACCGTGTCGCAGGAAAGCTTGCATTGATAAATTTTTGGTCATTCTAGTTTTTATCAATCCAAGTAATCGCTGCATATAAATACCTAACTAACATGAAAAAAACACTTGTTCTTTGGTTGTACCTTTTGGTATCTACCCACTCCGTACATGCTAGCTTACTTAAGATGGGCCCATGTTTGGGCACACACATAGCCCAAAACCACAAGCACACTGAAATAAATAACACAAAACTGGCAAGTCTACGTACAGCAGACTGCTGGGGATATCACATAGGGGCTTTTGCCCGCCTTAGTCTATTATCATTCTACATCCAGCCTGAAATAATCTTGACGAATACGAGTATTCAACACAATAAGAAAAATGAAGTGTCTACATCCCGTCTCACAAGACTAGATATGCCTACTATGATAGGATGCTCCTTCTTTAGAACTGTCAGAGCACAAGCAGGGCCTATCTTTAGCTTATGGTCAGATGCTGAAAAAGGAAGTAACAAGATCAAATCACGCGACAAAAACTCCATTGTAGGGTGGCAAGCTGGACTAGGGATCGACATCTGGAAGCTAGTCATCGACCTTAGATACGAAAGACATGGGAGTAGATGGAGAGACAGAGCTGCTCGTATATCTACCCGCCATAGACATGGATCTTGGGTGCTGAGTGCAGGAGTTAATATACTTCAAGGGTGAGCATTTCCATAATTCCGTGTAGCTTAAGTAAGTTTCCGTTTATTTAGTGGACCCTCAAGAAAGGGGATTTTCATGAATTCTGATGCGTTTAGGTAGATTTTCATTCGATTTTTGTCTGAAATGGCTAGCAAAAAACGCAAGAAAAACGTAACTTGATTCCAAAACCTTGCAAAAAAAGACAGCTACTATGTTAGGGAAATCTCCCAACCAACAATGGTAGTACATATGCCCTGCGTAGGCACAAACGGCTGTGTAAGCGTCGCTCTGCGATAGAAGCGGTAATAAGTCACCTGAAAAGCGATCACAGGATGGGAAAGAACTATCTCAAGGGTAGTGTAGGAGACAGAAACAACGCACTATTGGCCGGTATGGGGTTCAATTTGATGCTACTGGTCAGAGAGTTGGCAGGTAACTTTTTGGCCGTTGTGTTTGGGGCTTTTTTCTGGCTAGATCTTCGTAGAAAACTGAGCTTGTATCAAAACAACGTCTATCCTAAAATGAGTTGTTAAGGCTCAACTACAATAATATCTCACTTTTTCCACAACGTTCTTACCAAAGTCTCTAGCTGATGCAACAGTGGGCCATTACGGTAAGCTCATCATTTCGTAGGCTATCTAAGAGCCAATGCGCCAGTTCATCTTGCTTCTCTTGGCCTGGATGGTCTGATCCGGCTTCAATGCTTTTAGCGTAGTCTTCCAAATAATCTTCTTTGAATTTCTCGGGAGTAATACCCGCTTTTTCAAAAGCGGCATAGCGATGAATCAGTAGATAATAGGAATAATCAACTGCTTTTACTTCCAATTCTCCATCTTGCGCGATGCACTCTTGCAATACCGGGGAGACGATAGCTTGCTCTAGCGAGCCATAATAGAGCTCGCTTTTTGTATCTCCACTACCGATCGCGCGGATGAGATAGTCATAGGCTTGGGTAAGTTTTCCTGTAGCGATTAAGAAATTGGCATACTCTGTCAATATATCTGCTTGAGGCGTTTCACTAACAGCAATGGCTGCTTCAAAGGCTTCCGTGGCTTTGTGGTAATACGCCTGCTGGTCCTCAGCTTGTTCAGCATGGATAGCTTCTATGTGGTACATGCACCCTAAAGTGTTATAGATACTACGCTTGAGTTCTCTCTGTTCTTCAGGAAGTATCCTGGTAGCTTGATCGTAGTACGTAATAGCTTCGCGTGCTTCTCCGAGCTGCAAGTAGCCACTTCCCACACTGTAGAGCGACATGGCCACGTCGGGATGATTCTGAGCGGGATAGAGGGCCTGAAACATCGTCAGGGCTTGCTCTTTATATTCCAGCCCTTTCTTGACGTCTCCAAGGATCTCATAGGCATTACCTACGTTGTTGAGGGAGCGGGCTAGTTCGGGGTGCGGTTTACTCTCGTAGAGTTGCTGTCTCATTTCCAGGCCTTCTTCATAGTAATGCCTGGCTATTTCATATTCCCCCAGGACTTGATAGGCACTGCCTACGTTATTGAGGGACATAGCTATATCGGGATGATTCTGGTCGGGATAGAGGGCCTGATACATCACCAGCCCTTGCTCTTTATATTCGAGCCCTTTCTTGACGTCTCCAAGGGTCTGATAGGCAATCCCTACGTTATTGAGAGATATGGCCACGTCGGGATGGTTCTGGTCAGGATAGAGCGCCTGATACATCGCCAGCGCTTGCTCTTGATATTCCAGCCCTTTCTTGACGTCTCCAAGGGTCGCATAGGCACTGCCTACGTTATTGAGGGAGGTGGCTATATCGGGATGGTTCTGGTCGGGATAGAGGGCCTGAAACATCGCCAGGGCTTTCTTGTGATATTCGAGCCCTTTCTTGACGCCTCCCAGGGTCTGATAGGCATTGCCTACGTTATTGAGGGAGGTGGCTATATGGGGATGGTTCTGTTCGGGATAGAGGGCCTTTCTCATCGCCAGTGCTAGCTCTTGGTATTCGAGTCCTTTCTTGGCGTCTCCCAGGGCCTGATAGACACTGCCAACATTATTGAGGGAGTTGGCTACATGGGGATGATTCTGCTCGGGATAGAGGGCCTGAAACATCGCCAGTGCTAGCTCTTGATATTCGAGCCCTTTCTTGACGTCTCCCAGGGTCTGATAGGCACTGCCTACGTTATTGAGGGAGGTGGCTATATGGGGATGGTTCTGTTCGGGATAGAGGGCCTTTCTCATCGCCAGTGCTAGCTCTTGGTATTCGAGTCCTTTCTTGGCGTCTCCCAGGGCCTGATAGACACTGCCAACATTATTGAGGGAGTTGGCTACATGGGGATGATTCTGCTCGGGATAGAGGGCCTGAAACATCGCCAGTGCTAGCTCTTGATATTCGAGCCCTTTCTTGACGTCTCCCAGGGTCTGATAGGCACTGCCTACGTTATTGAGGGAGGTGGCTATATGGGGATGGTTCTGTTCGGGATAGAGGGCCTTTCTCATCGCCAGTGCTTGCTCTTGATATTCGAGTCCTTTCTTGTCGTCTCCCAGGGTCTGATAGGCACTGCCTACGTTATTGAGGGAGGTGGCTATATGGGGATGGTTCTGTTCGGGATAGAGGGCCTTTCTCATCGCCAGTGCTTGCTCTTGATATTCCAGGCCTTTCTTGACGTCTCCAAGGGTCTCATAGGCAATACCAACGTTATTGAGGGAGGTGGCTATATGGGGATGGTTCTGGTCAGGATAGAGGGCCTTTCTCATCGCCAGGGCTTGCTCTTTATATCCCAGTCCTTTCTTGACGTCTCCAAGGGTCGCATAGGCAATCCCTACATTATAGAGTGACCTGGCTACATGGGGATGGTTCTGGTCGGGATAGAGGGCCTGATACATCGCCAGCGCTTGCTCAAAGTATTCCAGTCCTTTCTTGACGTCTCCAAGGGTCGCATAGGCAATACCAACGTTATTGAGGGAGTGGGCCACGTTGGAATGGTTCTGGTCGAGATAGAGGGCCTTTCTCATCGCCAGGGCTTGCTCTTTATATTCCAGGCCTTTCTTGACGCCTCCAAGGGTCGCATAGGCAATCCCTACGTTA
>WTJV01000028.1 GCA_011524725.1 Amoebophilaceae bacterium
TCACACTTTTCTTGTGTTTTTTGCTAGTCTTTTTGGATAAAATTCGGGTAAAAATATTACTGCACACGTTATCATTGATGAAATTTCCCTTTCTTAAGGGACAACTAGCTATGCATCTTTTAAGTCGGCGCCCCAAGTGGGTATCTTCACAAAAAGTCAGGGATGACTGGGCGTCATGTTTCGGGGTAGTCTTGTCTCTATTGATTACGTAATAAATTGTGTACTATAGCAACCCAGTTTACCTAAGAGAAAAGTAAATTGTCAACGCCCCCAATTTTTTATAAACCATGCAGGATACCCATGTAACAGCTTTTATCAATCAGCAGCCCCCTAAGCTTAGAAATATACTCAGCGCTTTGAGGACAACCATTTTGCAATCGGGATTGTCTATAGAAGAATCCATCAAGTATGGTCTTCCGTTTTATAGCTATTACGGCCAGCTGTGTTTCTTAAATCCTCGTGATGAAATAGTCTTACTGGGGTTATGCAAAGGAGCTGCCTTGTCAAACACGCAGGGGTTACTAGAGGGAGACGGAAAGGAGGTTAGACATGTTCGGATCAGAAATTTGTCAGACATTCATCAAGAAGCGCTTCAAATACTGCTGCAAGAAGCTATGTTATTGAATGAGGTGGCGAAAAAGTAATGCGAAGGTTAAGAAAGCGTAATAGTACTTGCTTATGAACTACTAAAACATACTGCCATGAAGTTTGGTCGCCTAACTACGAGTGCACTAACTGATATTTCTTGGAAATTGCCTGCCGATCCGCCGATTACGCAAGCTATACTAGACAAACTACCACTACGCACCCAGGCACCTTCTATCTATGTAGGTTGCTCTGTGTGGACGGATCGCAGTTTTATTGGCAAAATTTATCCGAAAGGCACCTCGCCCAAAGACTTCTTAAGAATTTACTGTCGACAGTTTAGCACAATAGAGCTAAACACCACTTTTTATAGTATTCCCTCTACAGAGAAAGTAAGAAAATGGAAAGAAGTCGCCAAACCAGGCTTTCAGTTCTGCCCGAAGATGCCGAGAAGCATTAGTCATAGCAGTAATATGGACGAACGAAGGCGCCTACTGGATATTTTTATCGAAGCTGTACTTCATTTTGAGGAAGCATTGGGAATGACCTTTATGCAACTTTCGCCTTATTTTCAGCCTAGTCATGTGGCAGCGTTGCAGAAGCTGCTCATGGGTATTCCTCGGGGATTTCCTATGGCGGTGGAGTTGAGGCATCCGGCCTGGTTTAGTGATGAAGTAGCGCAACAAGAACTGTTCTCTTTTTTGCGTGAGTATGGTATTGTAGCGGTTATCACGGATGTGGCAGGTAGGAGAGATGTCCTGCACCAGGCACTAACAGCGCGTTGTGCATTTATCCGCTTTACCGGTAATAATCTACATCCTACGGACTATGTGCGGATTGACGCATGGGTAAAAAAGCTCCATGCATGGCTTGAAAAAGGCTTGTCAACGATCTACTTCTTCTTACACGAACCCGAAAAGGGACTTTGTGTGGATTTAGCAGCCTATATGCTTCATCAGCTCAACCAACTAACAGGTTTACAGCTACCACTACCCGCCCTGGAGGGGAGGCAGCAGCTGGTAGCTGGTTGCTGAATCATGCTGTAAGAGTGGCCACCCGCATTGCTAGCCGTGTGAGTAAGTACAACTAGACGGTTTATGCAGGCCACGGCCTGCGGCTGCAGATTTCTTAACATACTCTCCACCAAGGCGACAATTTCTTGCGGTACGTATGCGTGATCCCCTTTTTGTAGGGTAGACAAAAAAGAACACCTCCCCGACGAGGGGGCCACTTTGTATAGGGACATTAGGGCACGTAATATTGCATATCTTCAGTCCATTTATAAAAGCCGCGTAAAAGCATGAGTAGATACATCGTATTTTTTCTTCTGATCTTTCTGTCTTTGCTGATGGATTTCTATGTATACCAAGGCGTCAAGGTATTGACGTTGCATTTGAAACCTGCTACGCGAGAAATTATTCATTGGATCTATTGGGGCATCACCAGTTTATTTTTAGTCTCCGTCTTCATCAGCAGCTTAGGGGGACTGGGTTTTCAAAATGTGTTTTTTAGGCGGGTTCTTTTGCCCTTTTTCTTCATCAACTTTACTACCAAGCTTTTCGCGGCATTTTTTCTGTTGTTAGATGACGTTGTGAGAGTCTTTCGCTGGACCTTTCACCGGATCACCCCTACACCGGTTGGCATTCCTGGACCGAGTACAGGCATATCTCGGTCTACCTTTCTAGCCAAGACTGCGATGGCGGCGGCAGCAGTACCTATTCTTACCATGGGTTACGGAATTGTCTCTAGTGCTCATGACTATAAAGTGCGTAGGATTAGCATCAAGCTACCTAATTTGCCAAGTGCTTTCCATGGGCTCCGCATAGGGCAGCTTTCTGACATACATAGTGGAAGTTTTTTTGATAAAATAGCAGTCAAGAGAGGGGTAGAGATGCTGCTCCGAGAAAAGGCAGACATCATTTTCTTTACGGGTGATTTAGTCAACAATACCGCTGACGAAGTAGATGCACATGTAGATGTTTTCGATAAGATCAAAGCACCCCTGGGCGTTTATTCTGTGTTGGGTAATCATGACTATGGAGACTATATCAGCTGGCCTTCGTTGGATGCCAAAAGGAAAAACCTCCAAGCGCTGTGTGCCGCACACCAACAGCTGGGCTGGCAGCTGTTGCTCAACGAGCACAAGATGATCACACAAGGTCGTGACCAATTGGCCGTTATAGGCATCGAAAATTGGGGTACGGGCGGTTTTCCGAAGTATGGTCGGCTAGATCAAGCTTATCGCGGCACAGAAGGCGCCTCTGTAAAGTTGCTCTTATCACACGACCCGAGCCATTGGGATGCTCAGATAAGACCCCAATATCCTGATGTTGATGTTACGTTTTCGGGTCATACCCACGGTGGTCAGGTCGGCATTGAAGTGTCTTCGTTTAAATGGAGCCCTGTACAGTATCGCTATAAGCAGTGGGCAGGCTTATACCAGGAAGAAACACAGTACCTATATGTCAATCGTGGCTATGGCTACATCGGTTATCCAGGCCGTATTGGCATTCTGCCTGAAATTACCGTCGTGGAATTAGAAAAAGCCTAGCTGTGGTTTAAACAGGTGTCTCCCCACTTGTGCTCCCCACTGTTTAAAACTTAAAGATTGCTTGTACCATCACTTCGTTCCGGATATTTCCTTGGATCGCTTCGTAGCCACTTCCTATCTCGTTCTTATCCTTATAGTGCGTCAGTACATATTTCAGCTCCAACCGAAGCGTAGCTATGGGTCGATAGCATATAAGGCAACAGTAACGTGTCCCGTTACCGTAGTATGGACGAAATTGGGAGCCCGTGTATAACACATTGGGCTCATAGAAATAAAGCTTGTTGCTAAGCTTCTTTGCGTTGAACCAGATTAAATGCCCTTTCAGCTGTAGTTTATGTAATCGGTAAGTAATGCCTTGTGCTGCAGCATAGCCCCAGGTAGGTGCCCCTAGTTGTTGGTAGCGGTTGCACTGAACTTCGCTTTTGAAACTCGTCGACTTGTTCCATTGGTACTGCCAGTGAAATTTACAATGCTGCTGTGTGCCCACGGCAGCTTTACCACCGGCCTTAGCAACCCGGCGTGGTTTGGTGATGGTCTTGTATTGAAGGTACATTCGAGAAGTTTTAGTGAGTTTATAGGTGACTTTTGCCAGCCAGCTGTATCCATCCCGCGGCCTTCCAAGGCACCACGGAAAGTAAAAGTAGTCGTAGTAGACATCTAGGTATAGGCGAGGTAGGGGACGAGCTCCGACTCCTAGGTAAACACCCCGTTCGTTGTTATTGCTAGATGCGTTTTCTCGAAATGCTTTTCCGTAGGGGCTGTGAAAGTGTTGTCCGTAATGCCGCCAAAGTACTGTTGCACTGGTATAGCGCGATAGGCTTGCTACCAGCCCTACAATGGCTGCTTTTCCTCCACCTTTAGACAGTGCGCCTTCGCCAAAAAAATGAAAGTTTTTCCACAAGTAGCGATAAAATAAACTTCCATTGGCGTGGTCCTGGCCACAAAAACGGAGGGGATTTTTGTGCTTAGTATCAGGGTAGATAGGTAGGCTGTAGCGATTATATAGCACGTTGATGCCTAACTCACTACCTCGGGTAGAACCTTTGTGAATAAACGTGCAGCCTGCCACCTGCTCATTCACTTGTCCCTTTTTGGCAATTTCGTTTTTTGTTCTGTAGTAGCCTCCTCTAGAGACATGGCTTACGTGCGGGTGGCCCGAAGGAGCCTTGGTTCGTATTTTCCCATCTAGATTAACATTAGAATAGTACAGGGTAAGCGATAAGGAATGCCATCGCCAAGTGGTAGCTACCCCCCTAAAAGCAATGGTTGCTGCAGACGTGTGCGGCCTGATACCCAAGTTGTTGTTTCGAGTCACCTGGGTAGTCTCGCTACTCTTGTCTACGCTAAAGCCTGCATTGAGTACCAGTCCTTGACCATAGCCTACTGCATAGTCGCCTATCAAGAGTATTTTTGTCCTGTCCCGGTCTTTGAAGAGCCCGTGGAACCGAAGAGGGGTAAGGCCATAGCGTTGGGTATCTGGGTCCCAGATCCATGCTTCGCCTGCCCCTTTTCTAGTGGTCAGACCCAACTCCCAGCCGCTAGGGTGCTTGATATAGTGCCTTGAAAAGAGCTTGTTGGGTGATCCTGTATAAGGAATTTTCTGCTGTTTTCTGTTGTACTGATAGCCTTTTTGGGGTTCCAAGGTGCGCTCGTACCGAAAGAGGCTGTAATTGTCTCCTGCTATTACTCCCTGGTGTCGGGAAAGTGTGTTGTATTTGATTGCATCAACTTCTACGACCCTGACAAAAGGAAGCAGCAGTTGGATAGTAGTTAGGTCAAATTCAGGAACAGCCTGTAACTCATAGATTGAAATGAGTGGGCCGTTCTTTGCCACGTGCTTGAAGAGCGCGTCTAGTTGATCGTCTGTGAGAATACAGAGAGACTGTAGTTCTGCTCTAGCAGTTTGATTGAGAACCAAAGGAGTATGGTAGCATTCCCAAAGCTCATCTTGTAGTACTTCATACACAACATCTCCTTCCCAGCGGTTATATACGGACTCAAGGAGCTCGTCAAAGTCTTGTTTTCCTACTGTTTCCAAAGCCGAAGTAGTACCTCCTACGAATCCCATGCATATTAGCAGCACCAGCGCTAGTTTTTTCATGAGGCTACTTATACATAAAAAGATATACCTACCGGACTATCATGCTGTAGCCCCAGTAAGGTAGAAGCATTCCCTTGGTCGATGGCAATTTCTAGCAATGCAAGACTATTAAAGAGACAAACGCAATCACCGGGTTCTACTTGTGTATAGTCTGCGTGGAGTTTGTAAATAGACTCCCGTGCAAAGCGAATCTCAAACTTTTTAGAGCGGAACTGCTGCATGAAAATATCTTGGGTGATGTTAGTCACAAGATTGCCGTAGTGATCTACATGAATAACATGGCCGACAATTTTCTTTTCAGCAATACGGGGTTTCTTTGCAGTGAATCTTCGAGGGGTAGTAGTGGGGCGACCTAACTCTTGCAATGACACTCCTTGGGCAAGCTTCGCAGCCACTGGGGCGTATAAGGTTTGTGCGAAAAAGGTAGCTGTCGATACCGGATCGGCTTTGAGTTCGACACACTGTGTCATGTCCGCTTCTGCCAATAGTCCAACAAATCCGTTGTCTCTGCCTACGAAGTAATGTTGGTCCCACGCAAAGGCGATATGCCTATCTACCGTATAGCCGCCTTGTACAGCAAAAATATGCACCGTATTAGGAAGGAACGTTGGATAGGCTGCCTTGAGCACATGCGCTCCCTCCGCGACGTTAAATGGCTCGATACCGTGGCTCACATCCACAATAGTGGTTTGGGTATAGGATTGCCATATTCTTGCTTTCACCATTGCTGCATAGTGGTCTCGGTAGCCAAAATCGGAAGTGAGTGTAACGATAGACATGGCTTAAAATTAGGCAGGTATGTGCAGATGGCAATATTGGACGAAAAGCCAAAGAAACGCTAATAAGTTGAGCCCTAACAACTCACTTCCAAGCACAGTACTCAGCGAAGTATACGTGATTTACCCTCGCCGGGCGGGCGTTCCTTTTTGTCTACCACACAAAAAGGAACCGAAAAAA
>WTJV01000042.1 GCA_011524725.1 Amoebophilaceae bacterium
GAATTTTAGACCAGACTTAATTTGCTTATCACTCAGTCCTTCTGAGGAAATAACGCCAACGTATTGTTTGACCTTTTCTTTCTCTCCCTCATTAAGATTATCACTTTTTTCAAGATAGCGGTGTTGCTCAAAGCAACTGTTCAAGACCCTCCTGACTTCTTCCCGCACATTATTGAAACTATCCGATTTGCAATTCTTAAAATCGATATAAATGACCGGATAGGTGCCTTGTACATTCGACGCTTTTGTTTCGCCGAACAGGTTTGCATCTGATATCTTTAAAGGAGATAGCATAATTTCTCCGCGTATACCACCATCAACTCGACCGCCGGAAAACAACTTGTGATTATCAGTACACGACTTGTCTATGCTACCACCATTATCATCGACAGGTATCTCCAGGAATCTCCTCAACATATCAAGGTTCACGGTTTTCCCCCAACGTCGAGGCATGCACAGTAATAGTGTAGTGTCACTATCTTCTATGACGTCCTTGATGAATAAACTTTTATCAGCGAAAATAGTGCTTTGGGTCACTAAATCTTTGAAGTCACCATCTCGTTTAATACGAGGAGTCGGTTTCTTTTTTGAGGCAATGCGTGCATCTAAATTTTGACTGTCGGTTACTTGTGCGCTACTAAACGCTGCCTCTTGCGTAGATGTGATAGATGTTTTGACCTGAGAAGGGAGCTTTGGCGAAGCCTCATCCTGAGACAATGCTTCGGCGGATCGCTTGCGTGAAGGCGTTGTTGTTTCTGTGGTGCGCTCAGAAGATGGCAGGAACCCTCCTGGCGTAGTCACACTTTCCTCCTCTCCAGTTACTTGCAAACGATGCTGGCAGCCATACAATGTCAGACTGATCAGTAGTGCTGTTGCTGTACTATAAAGATTGTGCTTAAAACGATTCATGATACTAATGGATTGAAAAACGGGATTTGACCATCTACTTCATTCAATGTAAGCACACACTCCTGATTTCGCAATCCCAATCAAGTGACACCTTTTAGTAAACTATCCCCGCCTTGCCTTAATCAAAAAGCATCCCGGTCTGTTGCGGGGGTGCTATGTTGAGGTGTTGGTATGCTTTTGGGGCGGCTGTCCTACCACGGGGGGTACGTTGCAGATAGCCCTCTTGAATCAGGAAAGGCTCATACACCTCTTCTAACGTCTCTGCCTCCTCGCCGCAAGCGGTGGCGATAGTGCTAATACCTACAGGTCCACCGTTAAACTTCTTGATGATAGTGGTCAGAATACGGTTGTCCATTTCATCTAGCCCATGTGCGTCTACTTCTAGCGCATTGAGGGCCATTTGAGCAATCTCCTTGGTGATGACTCCGTCACCCTTGACCTGCGCAAAGTCGCGTGTTCTTCGGAGTAGGGTGTTGGCTATGCGTGGTGTTCCTCGGCTCCTGCGGGCAATCTCGTACGTTGCGTCTGCTTCGATATTGACGGCTAGTAGTTGACTTGATCTTTGCACAATTTGCGTGAGTAGCGCTGCTTCGTAATACGATAGGCGTGTGTTGATCCCAAAGCGTGCTCGTAGCGGTGCTGTGAGAAGGCCTGAGCGGGTGGTAGCTCCTACGAGTGTAAATGGGTTGAGGCTGAGCTGCACACTGCGTGCACTAGGTCCGGAATCCAACAAGATGTCAATCCTGAAGTCTTCCATAGCTGTGTAGAGGTATTCTTCTACTATGGGATTTAGGCGATGGATTTCGTCAATAAACAAAACATCGTGCGGCTCCAAGTTGGTGAGTAGGCCTGCCAAGTCGCTGGGCTTATCTAGTACAGGGCCTGAGGTTATTTTGATATGGGCATGTAGCTCATTGGCGATGATGTGTGCTAGTGTCGTTTTGCCTAATCCTGGGGGGCCGTGCAGTAATACGTGATCCAGTGATTCCGCTCTTTGTTGAGCGGCTTGGACAAATACCTTGAGGTTGGCGATTAGCTTTTCTTGTCCTGTAAAATCTTCAAAGCTAAGAGGCCTTAAAGCACGTTCCTGTTCCTTTTCTGTGTTATTAAGATGACTTTTTGTCGATTTTAGATATTCCTCGCGCATGACCTATGTTTTTGACTAAGTTAGCGAACAAGTAGCAATCAGCGCAGTACTCTGATAAACCCAGAAAGTTTTGTAGTCATGTGCGCATGGCTAAGAGCTCACTTGTGGCAGATGGTCAGAATGCTTATTTTTAAGGTTCCATGACATACACACCGCAACAAGTACTTGCCGCACTCAAACGAAAAGAATATGCTCCAGTATATTTCTTGCAAGGAGAGGAACCCTATTATATTGACCTGATTATCGACTATATAGGAAAAAATGTACTTAGTGATTCTGAGAAGGCTTTTAACCTGACGGTGGTGTATGGTAAAGACTACTCCATGAGCGAAATCTTGACCCATGCTCGGCGCTTTCCTATGGGCAGTGAGTGGCAAGTGGTTATTGTCAAAGAAGCCCAAGAGCAGCAAGACCTTAAAAGAGAAGAGGGGAGAAAGCAATTAGCGACTTATGTTCAATCGCCTCAACCGGCTACGTTACTTGTTTGGGCCTACAAGTATAAAACGTTGGACGCACGAAAATCTTTGAGTAAGGTATTGGCGAAGCATGCTGTCTTGGTTAATACCAAGAAGGTATATGACCACCAAGTAAGTGCATGGATCACTGCTTACGTACAAGAGCAAGGGTTAAGCATCACAGAAAAAGCTAGCTTGATGTTACAAGAATTCATAGGTAACGACCTATCCAGGCTTGCTAGCGAGCTTGATAAGATCCAGCTCAATCTAGAAGAGAAAGCTGAAATAGACGACACACTGGTACAGGAATACGTGGGAATCAGCAGGACTTTTAATGCCTTTGAGCTCCAGAGAGCCTTGGCTAAAAAAGATCTTGCCAAGGCCTGTCGCATTGTCTTGCACTTTGAAGCCAATGCTAAGAAAAACCCAGCGATTCCCATAGTAGCGCTGCTATTTTCTTTTTTCAGTAAACTACTGCTCTTGCACAACGCTAAAGACCAATCTCAGTTAGCCCTGTCCAACGTACTGCAAGTGAGTCCCTATTTTGTTCAGGAGTATATTTTGGCAGCGCAATATTATCCCCTGTCTCAGGTGATCCAAAACATTCATCATCTGCACCAGGCTGACTTACAACTGAAAGGCGTTGATTATCCGGCTGTGCCCGAAGGCCAGGTTTTGAAAGCGTTGATCGCTAAGTTGTTAATTGGCGCAAAGGCAGCATCCACCTCAACCTAAAGAAGCTCCTGTGTTAGGTATACGCATCAGCAGCAAGCTAGCTAATGCTAGACGTTGCTTGTTAAACTTTTTTATAAGAAGTATTAGCGAATAACAAAAAAATAGTCTACCTTCACTGCCACTGTTAGCGATAATGATTGTTGCCTTGGTGAATAGTTGCAATGCTGTGACTTGACTGAGAAAACTCGAAACTCTTCGTTTCATCGTATTGCTAACAGGCATGCTCTTTGAAATTTTGTAAAAGTAAAAGCGGGATAAAAATCTAAAATCCGGCGTCAGTGTACAGGCTTAGTCTATACACTAGCGCTAATTTTAGTAATTCAAGAAGCAAATAAGAGCGTATGGGGAATGCCTAGGCTCTCGGAGGCGATGAAGGACGCGATAAACTGCGATAAGCTACGGGGATTGGTTATTCAAAGTGATCCGTAGATTTCCGAATGGGGCAACCCACTCCAATGAAGTTGGAGTATCTCTATCTTATTTAGAGAGGCAAACCTGGGGAACTGAAACATCTAAGTACCCAGAGGAAGAGAAAACAATAGTGATTCCGTCAGTAGTGGCGAGCGAACGTGGAATAGCCCAAACCACAACAGTTACGGCTGGTGTGGGGTTGTAGGACTGGCATCACGGCTTAGCAAGAGAATTCGAATTGTTCTGGAAAGACAAGCCATAGCAGGTGAAAGCCCTGTAGAAGTAATCTAGCTAATCTAGCCAGTATCCTGAGTAGGTCGGCGCTGGTGAAACACCGACTGAAGCTGCCGGCACCATCCGGTAAGGCTAAATACTCCTGAGAGACCGATAGTGAACTAGTACCGTGAGGGAAAGGTGAAAAGTACCCTGAATAAGGGAGTGAAAAAGTCCCTGAAACCATACGCTTACAAGCGGTCGGAGCCCCTTTGTGGGGTGACGGCGTGCCTTTTGCATAATGAGCCTACGAGTTAGTCTTCTTTGGCAAGGTTAATCCTTTAGAAAGGAGTAGCCGAAGCGAAAGCGAGTCTGAATAAGGCGATATAGTCAGAGGAGCTAGACGCGAAACCTGGTGATCTACCCATGGCCAGGCTGAAGCGCTGGTAAAATAGCGTGGAGGGCCGAACCAGTAGATGTTGCAACATCTTTGGATGAGCTGTGGGTAGGGGTGAAAGGCCAATCAAACCAGGAAATAGCTCGTACTCTCCGAAATGCTTTTAGGAGCAGCCTTAAATGTATACTAGCAGAGGTAGAGCTACCGATAGGATAGGGGGGAGTCAAATCCTACCACATCCAGACGAACTCCGAATGCTGCTAGTTTTGTTTAGGAGTGAGGGCTAGGGTGCTAAGGTCCTAGTCCAAGAGGGAAAGAACCCAGACCATCAGCTAAGGTCCCTAAATATATGCTAAGTTGAACTAAGAAGGTCCAGTTGCTAAGACAGCCAGGATGTTGGCTTGGAAGCAGCCACTCATTTAAAGAGTGCGTAACAGCTCACTGGTCGAGCGATAGGGCGTCGATAATAAACGGGCATTAAGCATATTACCGAAGCTATGGCTTTATCGCACTAGCGATGAAGGGTAGGAGAGCATTCTAACAGAGTTGAAGCAATGAGAAAACTCCTTGTGGATTTGTTAGAAAAGAAAATGTAGGCATAAGTAACGTTAATAATGGCGAGAAACCATTACACCGAAAGACTAAGGTTTCCACGGCTATGCTAGTCATCCGTGGGTTAGTCGGACCCTAAACTGAAGCCAAAAGGCGTAAGTGATGGACAATCGGTTAATATTCCGATACTAGCTAATAACAGAGAAGGGGGGACGAAGAAGTGAAAGGTCTGCCTCGTGACGAAATACGAGGTTAAAGCCTGTAGGTATAAGCGTGAGCGGCAAATCCCTCATGCTTGCCGAAGGTGATAGTACTGCAATCCTTTTGGAGCGCAGATAATGGCCCTAAGCATACTTCCAAGAAAAGCCTCTAATCGTTACATTGTTAGCTATCCGTACCGCAAACCGACACTGGTAGTCGAGGAGAGAATCCTAAGGTGGACGAGTGATTCGTGGCCAAGGAACTAGGCAAAATAACCCTGTAACTTCGGGAGAAAGGGTGCCTCGCCAATTGTCGTAAGACAAGAAGCAGGCCGCAGTGAAGAGGCCCAGGCGACTGTTTACCAAAAACACAAGGCTTTGCAAAATCGAAAGATGAAGTATAAGGCCTGATACCTGCCCGGTGCTGGAAGGTTAATAGGAGGCGTTAAACCGCAAGGTTGAAGCGCTGAATAGAAGCCCCAGTAAACGGCGGCCGTAACTATGACGGTCCTAAGGTAGCGAAATTCCTTGTCGGGTAAGTTCCGACCTGCACGAATGGTATAACGATCTGGGCACTGTCTCAGCCACGAGCTCGGTGAAATTGAAGTAACGGTGAAGATACCGTTTACCCGCAACGGGACGGAAAGACCCCATGAACCTTTACTATAGCTTAACATTGGTAATGTGTAGATGATGTGTAGGATAGGTGGGAGACTACGAAGCCTTGGCGCTAGCTGGGGTGGAGTCAACCTTGAAATACCACCCTTCATGTATGTGTTGCCTCATCTTTGAGAACAAAGAGACAGTGTTTGGTGGGTAGTTTGACTGGGGTGGTCGCCTCCAAAAAAGTAACGGAGGCTTTCAAAGGTACCCTCAGCACGGATGGTAATCGTGCGTAGAGCGCAATAGCATAAGGGTGCTTGACTGTGAGACCTACAAGTCGAGCAGGGTCGAAAGACGGATATAGTGATCCGGTGGTTCCGCATGGAA
>WTJV01000014.1:0-2079 GCA_011524725.1 Amoebophilaceae bacterium
GGTACTGTAAGCATGAGAGTAGCCTTTGTGCTACGATCTGCTGAGGTTCAGCCTCTTTCCGTGATTTGTATTAGAGATATCTAACAAATAGATTGAAATGTACGATGCATGCGCTGCATAAGTGCCTGCGTTGTTACGCATTTCTATCTGTTTCCCCCCCTTTACCCCTCTTTAACACTACCCCTCTTTATCCCCTTTTTATGTAGCTACCTGTTAGCTAACTACTCCCCCCCTTTTTGTGAGAAGAAACTACCCCTATCTGCCCGGCAGTCGGCCTATCATCTGACTAACAGGGTGCGATAGTAGTGGTTAGTCACTCTCTCTGGTTCTCTTGTATAGCTGAGCCGGCCTTATCGGGCTAGCAAGGCTAGAAACATTAGTGCCATTCGGTAACGTGCCTCCTAAGCTTCCATGTCTCTCTATGCGAGTGATGTGTTCTATAGCTTGCACCAGCCTCTTACAGGCTCTGCTAGCTATGGTGCCCCCCTTTTGCCATTGCATGCCCTTTAGTTAGTGCGTGTACCGGCTATCTTGTGCCTCCTATTTTGGGAGGTTAAAGATCAGACCGAATCAAAATGATTCGACCTAGTCTTTACCTAACTCGTGCTCAGCAGAGCACAATGGTGTAGCTACAAGAATTACAGGGATAACAGGAATGAAGGCTATGATGATTCGCAGCATAGCCTCTCTTTTGTGTCGGGCACTAACACTTGAACTCTGCAGATAGACTATGGATGGTGTGATAGCTTAAGTGAAATGACTGTCTCTAAAAATCTTAGCATTTAAGCACACACACACACTTAGAACAAACAAGATGACACGCGACTTTGTGTTAGGAGATTAAAATATTTTGTGCAAGTACATGCTCGAAATTTTAATTCGAAACTATTTTGTCGCGCACACAACAAAAAATTTGTATGTGTCAAGAAAGAAAAAATTTTCATCATTGAGGAGAATTTTTTTCAAAGTGTTGGATTTTTCACCGTGATGGTGTGGTTTTTCCAGTGTGGCGAACCACACACTACTACAATTGTGCGAAATGTGCATTTTATTTTTTTGTATTTTTTACACATTTGTTGCATCATGTGTTTGTGATTAGATAACACTTTGAAAATGGAACCAGGATGTGCAATCACATTGCTGCTATAATGTGTAGTCTAGCTTTGGCTACATTAATGTGGTGGTGTGTCGCGTGTGTGCCTATGTGTGGGCACAAAAAATGTCTTGTGTTTTTTTTCTTGTCTTTGTGTTTTTTTGTTTTGTGTGTGTGTGTGTTTGTGTGTGTGGAAGATTTGATGTGATGACCTCCGAAAAAAATTCGGGGAAATTCTCCATGTGGCAGTGGCTGGTGCGAGCCTGGGCCTCACAGCCTTAGCCTACCAAAATGGTAAAATAGTGACGCGCACAGCTAGCGCGAGTCTAACTGCCAGGGGGGAACCTGGATGTTCCAGTCTAAAAAGGAACCTGGATGTACGATCCGTACCCCCCATGTGGCCCTGTTTGGGGCTGGCACTATGCGCCCCTCCCCTCTCCATCACTATAATGCACCATGTGTGCCAAGTGCCAATTTCCACCAAGTGTGGAGACCCAAACATTTTTTTGTGAGAATGCACAGTTTCATTCTTCATGATTGTTTATTCATTTCACTTTACCTTTTTTTCATATTTTTTGACTCACTCACACACTGGCATGGTGGCGCCCTCCATGCTTGGGCCCACCATGAGTGCCCAGCCACCAAGTGTGGGAGAGAGAAAAAAGTTGTTTGAATCCTGAATTTTTAAGCCAGGACGATCAGGATAAAAATATAGATCAATTCTGCATCATTCATTTTTTCTTCACTCCCCTGCATCCATGACTTTAACCCCGGGAACCCCCAGCCCCACACTGTGGCCCCATGCTTGCTTGGCCGCCCATAGAGAGGTAATGAGAGGTCCCAAATTACTATTTTATGGTTCAGGACGTTGGGTGATTTAAAAAAGATGAAAATTCTGCCCACTTTCATTTTTTAACTCCCCTGCATTCAGGACTTTAACCCCGGGAACCCCCAGCCCCACACTGTGGCCCCATGCTTGCTTGGCC
>WTJV01000014.1:2179-6007 GCA_011524725.1 Amoebophilaceae bacterium
TTTCATTTTTTAACTCCCCTGCATTCAGGACTTTAACCCCGGGAACCCCCAGCCCACACTGTCTCGCGGTAGCACTGTGCCCAATCGTTAGGGATGGGGATAATTTTTGACCCCCTCCGAAAGCTGTGCATTCTTTTGTGATTTTTTCTCCCGGTTCCAACGGTCCGCTTGGTTCGGGCTAATTCCTGGTAGTTGTTGAGATATCGCTTGACAATGCCGAGATTGTGGTCAGGTTCATGCTTTCCAGCACCGTGACCAGAGTGTGGGGTGATTCTAGCACTGAAACTTGTTCTTCACTGGAGATTAATCTTTGATATCTCCATCAATATTAGTCCGTTTTACATAGTTCTTGAACCAGTAGATCCCCCTCGGCCCCAGTTTGATGGGGAGCGACGTCATCAGTGACTCAACTAGTGAATGAACCCATTTCGGGCGGTTTTAGTGATTGTCACATTGGGGCCCTCTAGGCCCAGTTTTTACAGCTTTTCTCCTGAACCGTCTGTCCAATCCTAAGAATATGGGCACCATTGGAAAGCTCTCGTCGAGCCGGTCATTTTAGGTAACTTAATCTTCACTTTTGAGTCATTTAAAAAATGTCAATTTCCTATGTAAGGGTCATCCTAGAAAAGTCAGGAAGGAAATGACTATGACTATGACTAAGGGCATCAAAATAATCCTCTCGACGAGCTTGATTTTTTGAGACCTCGTTTCCCGGAATATTCCATCGTGGCAAAAGGTTATGGCACCAAACAGCTTTTGGAGCCTCTAGCGTTAAGGTTAAGGTTATTTTTCCGGTCTAAAGGAACCTGGATGTTCTTTGAGACAGGGGGGACATGCCTGTTTTTGAAATTTTAGAAAATTCCATTCGGTTCCCGAGATATGGGCATTACAAGATTCCTCCAGGGTACCTCCGGGTTACCCCCGAAAATTTAATTTTGCCCAAGTCGTGATGCCGGCACTCCGGGGATGCCCCTGGGCCGGTCGGCAAAAAAACCGGTGAAAAAAGTCCGCCAGGTCCGGCTGGGAGGCACCTGGAAAGAAATCCGGTCCGAAAATCCGCCACCGGTCACCTGGAAACCCGGCCGGATCGCCCTTGCAAAAAATGAAAAATGAAAAACCGACACACCACAAAACCATCTGCGCAAATCGAACGCGTGCGGTACAAAAAATTTTAGTGCTAGCTAACCGCGGCTAGTGTCCCCCATTTTATATATGTAAGTCGGTGGGTTGTCGCGACGAAATGGAGGTTCCATTAACACGGCCACACTATGGCAGGAATCGTCCCCGCACTAAATACAACACGCCGAACTACGAGACAGGTCCTATAGCACGCATTATCTTGCCTAGCAAGAACAATAATGCGTGTGACCACGGCATGGCGAGTGCTTCGCTGGTGTTCCATATCCAGTTGCTAGCATGAGCGGATCTTGCCAAACTTTTTTTTTATTGCACTGGCACCTAACTGTCTAACAGCAGGTGTTCCTCAGTGCGCGTTTCGTTGCGGCTATCCTCCTTTTTAACTAAAGGGGCCTAGCTGCTGAGATGAACCCAGGCGGGCAAGGCCAGGGAGCATCAGAAACGTGGGTAGTAGGCTTTTATTATTGCAACTTTTAGTTGCAGGATCGAAGGAGCTATCTTGCTCGTAGCTCCATCGATCGGGGGTAGCCTTCGATGTACGCTTTAACGCCGGTGACCACTGGTCAAAGGACCGCTAGAGCTACATTGGGGGCGCTGCTAGGTATTCGCCGTCTACGGCGATTGTCCCGGCTAAAACCCCAGGGGGCAATGGGTAAGGACCTTTAGCATCAGAACGGGGGTTGCTGTTGCTTTGTAACGAGGGAAGGTCCCTACCCTTAAGATCCGGACAGCAATGTGAACAAATGCCGTCAGAGGACTAAAATTTGCTGGGTGGGGAGCGTATGGTAGTGCGCTGGTGCCGCCCGAATGCAAATTATACCGCTCGGTCTACGAATCTAGGACTTTGTTCTAGTTTTTAAGACCTTGCGTACCGCAGGATGGAGGATTCTAGCGGTTCGTAGGGGGCCACTGGAGGCCGCCCTAAAATTTTATAGGTGGATTGAGGTGAACGAGAAGGATAGGACGCCACTGGGTGGCAGCGTCAGAGTCAGGGTGCTATATTTTCCCGGACGCCTACGAGTTGGAGTAGGTAGATGGGAATATATAGACACTATCGGACTGCGTGTCTAAAACGCTACGCGAGAGTGGTGTGGTTCGACCTTTAGGGTAGAAAGGGGCAAAGGAAAGTCATTGTCTCGCGAGTCTATTGAGGTAGTACTCGTAACCCCTAGCCTATAGGCCGAATTGCACAGGATGAAGGTGCTTCGGGACTCTGTGTTTTCTAGACTAGATTTTTGCTCTACAACCTGGATTACACCTTGCACCCCGTTGCGCCATGGGAAGGACAAACGCACCTAGGCTTTGAATGACTAGAGAGGGCGGGTAAATAGCTAATGCCTAACCTATTCTAGACTTTCTTAGCAAGTGCGTGGAGGCTCATGCAAGTGCTACCGAGTACGCTTTGAGAGACCCAATGCAGATTCGAGAGCTTTGGCCGCTTTCGGGTTTGATAGATGCCAATATTTCTCTCCATTAGAGAGATGAGGCGGGGCGGGCTCTTAGTTTACCAGCTACTTAGCCTTCGGGCTAATTGGATTACCCACTACTAATGTCTGCTTGAAAGGACCGTGAGAATTTTTCTTGCCGCTCCTATGCCAACATGACAGAATCGAGTAGAGACCTTCGATCGTTCGCGATGTTGTGAGGTAAGGGTTTTCCGGTGTAATTGACTTCAGGGAGACCCAATGCTTAACACGTAGTTTGGCCGCTACACATGTGTTTCGCTAGATGCCGTGCTGTTCGCAGCGTAACGGCGGGGCGTGCCCATACCACTATTACATCAGCTACACACCGGTTTAAGGACTCGGTATGCTACACTTGCCAGCCGCGGGAGCGTTAGCTTTTGGCAACCAAATGAAAGAGGATGAGCTCATTTGGTGACGGGGAGGATTATTTTGATTAGCTGCAAGATAGATTGTTATCTTTCCTAGCTTGGGCGGATGGTTTCCTAGCTAAGAATGGTAATGATCTACCTCTTGCAACTAATATAGGGCCCAATTCGGTAACGGAAGGAGGATCCTTCCGGAAAAGAGGTAGCGACCTAAGTGACAAAAGTCTGGAGAGTCTCTAAGTTAGGCTGTTTAGATCTTTTGGATCCTAGGGAGCTACACTCTTGTACCATGAGACAGTTCACACTCGAATGATATCTTTCGGCACACTCTGTGTTGCCTGTGGCTGTCGTTAGCGTACACAGTGTCTAATTCAGTTAGCACTGTCGCTAGTGGATGTACGTCTACTTGTAGTCGTGCGAGGATTTGCGTGAGCCTTGGATCTAGCTAGTACATGTCTCGGGTAAACAATCAGTCTAGGTGATGGACTGGGTACTTTGGGAAGCGAGTCTGCCTTTGAGTTGTCCCCCACTGTACCTGCCCATTTGGGACAATAACTAGTTGCCGGATCGTAAAGGATCTATGTTTAGTTAAACACGTAAATAAGGATAATGCCATTGAAAAAGCGCGCAAGGTTCTACTACTAATTGTTGTTTTAATGAATGTGTTGGGGGGAGCACACTTTGTTAAAGGGTAAAAGCCTAAACAAAAGTTAAAAGGTCTCGTGAAAATCAACCTGGTTGATTCTGCCAGTAGTCATACGCTCGTCTCAAAGATTAAGCCATGCATGTCTAAGTATAAATCTCTTACTTTGAAACTGCGAATGGCTCATTATATCAGTTATAGTTTATTTGATAGTCCC
>WTJV01000004.1 GCA_011524725.1 Amoebophilaceae bacterium
CTTTCAGCCACTGCAGAAGCAAGAAGCCTGCATCTTGCATATTCATCTCGTCTGGATACTGTAAAGTGGATTCCTCTACCAGTGCGTCTACTAGTTCCTGTCTGATCAACAATTTCTTTTCTTTGAGAGATTCGAGAGCAATCTTTCCCAGGGTATCAAACATGGCTTCACGCACCTCCGTGGGCAATTGCAAGGCTCGGGTTCGTGCTACGTAGCGTTTCCAGATCTCCCGCGTAACGACCCGATACAATGCCGGTAGACTCCCATGGTCTACTGCCTCTCGGACCCTGCTTCGCAAGACCTGGTCCCTCCACAAGAAACACAGGATCTGTAGGTTGACGGGCACCTGGGCGATCTCAGCAATGGAGTAGCGCTGATTGAGTAATGATAGGAGCTCCCCGCTCTGCGCTGAGGATAATCCGGATAGTGCTTCTGTCTTTACATAATCCTGCATCTGCGCCTCACTCAAGCCCACATGCTCGACTCGGGTATCGGCTATTTGGCTTTCTCGTTCTATCCCATAAGACCGAGAGAGCATCAAGAGCTTGTGCTTGCCTGTTGTGGCCTGCTCGATGAGCGCTTCGCAAGCCCCAGCCCGCTCGTCCAGTCCGTCTAATACCACCAAGGTGGTAGGGTTATCGAGCTGCTCAGCGATCTGTTTCTGCAAAGCCTGATAGGCTATTTTTTCGGTTGGAGGCGTGAAGCAGTTGTTGACAATGGCTGTGGCGAGGGTGGCTTCTTTACGGTAGCTTCCGTTGTCATAGGAATGCTTTAGCAAGTTCCTGACAGGCAATACATATACTGCCTTGAATTCATCGTCCCACAAATCTCCCTTGGCCCACCGGTAGGCCAGCTGTTTACTCAGCGTTGTCTTTCCCATGCCAGGATTCCCAACGATCAGTACTTTCTGAATACTACGGGGCTCCTCGCTGGGCTTTTTTCTTCTTGGCTTAAACAGTTCTGCGGGTACGATAGTTTCCTTTTCCTGCTGAATGCGATCATGGCGAGTAGCTACATCGTCTTGTGCATCTTCAGGCGTTTTCTGCTTGTCGTTTACCTCAATCAACTGGAGTGTGCACGTCAGGGCATCTACATACTTGGGAGGCTCTCCTGGAAAGAGTGATTTTACTAGCGAAAAGTGTTCCGTTCGGTAGTTTGAGTGCAGTTGATCGATGGTATCGATGGCTGTATGCAGCGAACGAACTCTGGAAACCATGACTTGTACTCTCTCAGTAGTCTTATGGATCAACTGATAATCATATTGATCGCGTTCGATTCCGCCCATGGGCTTCAGTTGCTTCAGGGTACTCATAGCTTCTTCTAGGTAGGCATCTTTCGTTTTTTGATCCTTCAACTTCATGAAATCACTCTTTTCTGAAGCAAAGCAGAATTGATGCTTAGCAAAAAAAAGTGAAGGTTTCATTTCACACTCTGTCCACGTAAGCCGGTGAAAGACAGGTACTAGTAAAGGGGGAGTACTACTCTGATTTTCGGCTTCTTTGTAACGACGTAGGAAGCAACGCAATTCCTTCATGGGCCATTTTCTAGCTACGAACTCGGGTGACAGAATAAAGACCCCAATAGGAGCCGTTTCCATGGCTTTGATTATGGTCTTAAGACCATGTGTTCCAGGTTTGATCTCTTCGCGATCGACAAAAGGATGAATGTTAAGACCCAAGCGTTTTAGTTCTTTATACAGCGGTACAGCAATACGCTCCTTGTCTTCCCCCGCATGACTGATGAAGACATCGTAAGCGTGTTCTGGTAGGCGAGGAAGACTTGAAACATTTGGTAGAGGTAATATACCACCTTCTTCGGTTTTTGGGCGTTTTTCGGGCAGTTCCCTAGCTTCTTGTTCTTCCATTTGTGCGGACAATCTGTGTTTCTCTGCCGCACTTTGTCGTGATCTAATTTCTATGGCCTGCGTCGGGGGAATAGCTGCATCATATGGAGTAGTAGCAGTAGTTTGGCTAGAGGGTGACGCTATCGAGAGTATATCGCTAGAAACTTGCATAAGCACTGGTGACTTAGCCTGTGTCACATGAGCATCTTCCTCAGAAACCATATGCAGCTGCGCTTGGCAACTTTGTAACAGTAGGATATACAGCAATAATCCGGCTAAGCCATGCCGGTGTTGGACGGTAAGCATCATATAGACTTGTTAGTAATAGCGTACATCCGTTTCTTCTGTGTGAGACACGCTACCCATTATCTCTATGCTTAATATACTCAGCTAAAAAATACAAAGCAAACCATCTAGCGATTTTTTTGTCTATCGTCTAGAGCCGCTATACTTATATGTTCCGTAGGAGATTATTACTTTGGTAGAGCGTGCGTCCAGAAATCCGTAAACCGTTAAGGAGCATCTACTGTTTAGGGCTCGTAAGATCGAACCAAGATGGCTTAGTACCGAAATGCTTCTAATCCTGCACCTCCAGCGACAGTCTTTCTTGCAGGATGCGCAAGTCGGGGTGCTTCTCTAACAGGTAATTAAACTTCTCTTGTGCTGTGTAAGGCTTCCTATTTTTTGCTGACGACACTACCACGCTTCTAAGCTCAAGGCTGGGGCACTGTAAATTTTTTCGTAAGTAAGCCATGAGCTCTTCTTGGATTCCTGCTAAGATGTCTTGTTGCACAGCATTCACCAGTTGTATGACAATAGTGGTTCCTGTCAAGGAAATATCTTGATTGAGTAGGCTGTATTCCGACATCTTACCCGTCTGCTTGAGTTGCTCAGCGTAAGCGTTCCAGTGTTGATACACCGTTTCCTGCGTGATGGGTACTGGAGTTGCGATGGGCTGGGTTGGCTGCGGAGGAGGTGAAATGGTTGATGGACTAAAGCTTTTTTTGAGTTGCTCAATCTGAGGAAGCTTTGTTGTTGTCTGTAAAGTACTTTTTCTGTTAACAGGCAGGAGAGAAGTGTCGTTAGTAGTAATCTTTTCTTTGCCAGTGTTTTTATCAGCATCCTTGATGAGCGGTGATGCAGTTACAGGCTTAGCAGCAGGAGTACTTTGAGGCAGCTTGCTGGGTGGTTGTTTAGGGGAGGGGACTATAGCATCTACTGATTGGCTGACTTGTTGTAGGTGGGCGAGCTCGATAAGCATTATCTCCACATGCAGCCTTTTATTATTACTACTTTTATAATTTAAGTCGTATTGGTTGGCCATGTTGAGTGCTTTGAATAAGAAGGTTGACCCTGCCCGCACTGCTTGTATTTGATATTTTTTTTTTATACTATCTGCTGTAGCCAAGAGCTGCAGGGTGGTTACGTCCTGGCTTATCATCAAATTGCGAAAATGTTCGCATAGGCCAGTAATAAAGTGCTGTCCATCAAAGCCTGCACTAAGAACCTCATCGTAGATCAGTAAGGCTGCGCCCGGGTTGCCTTGGAGGAAGATGTCCGTAAGCCTGAAGTAGTACGCATAATCTAATATATGCAGATGCTCGAGTGTAGCTTGTAAGGACACCGAATGGTCTGACGCAAAGGTGGCAATTAGATCAAAAATAGAAAGCGCGTCGCGTAGGGCTCCATCTGCTTTTTGACTTATTGTATGCAAGGCCTCTTCGTCGTAAGCAATACCTTCTTGCTGCGCAACATATTTGAGTTGTTCTACAATATCTTGGGGCTGGATACGGTGAAAGTCAAATATCTGACACCGAGACAGGATAGTAGGAATAATTTTGTGTTTTTCCGTAGTGGCTAGGATAAAGATGGCATAGCTGGGAGGCTCTTCTAATGTTTTTAAGAAGGCATTGAAGGCAGCATTAGAAAGCATGTGTACTTCGTCGATGATATATACCTTGTAATTTCCCGTCTGCGGTGCATAGCGAACCTGCTCTACTAACGTACGGATGTCCTCTACGGAATTATTGGAAGCAGCATCTATCTCATGAATGTTGAAAGAACGATGACTGCTAAAACTCGTGCATGACACACAGGTATTGCAGGGCTCTGTATTTTCTGTAATTTGTTGACAGTTGATCGTTTTGGCGAGAATGCGGGCACAAGTTGTTTTGCCTACCCCTCTGGGGCCACAAAACAAGAAAGCTTGTGCTAAATGATTGCCCTTGATGGCATTCTTGAGTGTTGTGGTAATGTGGGACTGGCCCACCACATGATCGAAAACCGCAGGCCGATATTTTCTGGCAGAAACGACAAAATTTTCCATAGATACAAAGCTAATATATTTACAAGAGAGGGGAGGGGATAAGACGATAGTAAGAACTAATAGGGCATCACACAACCACAATATCATCAAGTTGTACATCAATCTATGCGTTATTCGAAAATTGCTCCTAGCCTTTTTGTCAATAACAGAAATAAGCTAGCTAGGTACTTGAAACCTAATTCGTTGGTCGTACTCAATGCCAACGACATTATGCCTACTAGTGGGGATGGGGTTATGCCCTTTCGTCAGAATAGTGACCTATTCTATTTATCGGGTATTGACCAAGAAGAGACCCTCCTGATTGTATATCCCGATGCTCCCAAGGAGGAGTGGAAAGAGCTACTATTCCTAAAAAAAACCAATGAACACATCATGATCTGGGAGGGGAAAAAGTATACTAAGGAAGCTGCTAGTGATGTTTCTGGGATTGCCCACATTCATTGGCTCGACGATTTTGCTACTATGTTTAAAAGCTTGGTGGAACGAGCGGCATGCATCTACCTCAATAGCAATGAGCACGCTAGGGCTGTGTTAGACGTACAAACACGTGATGTCCGTTTTATGGAGTGGTGTAAACAAAAATATCCACTACACCAGTATGAGCGCCTGGCGCCTATTATGCAGCGACTCAGAGTAGTAAAGTCAGCGCCAGAGATCGATCTGATAAGAGAAGCCTGTGATATTACGGAGAAAGGGTTTAGAAAAGTATTGCCAAACATCCAGCCTGGTATCATGGAATACGAGATAGAAGCAGCACTCATAAGTGAGTTTATCTGCCACCGCTCTAGAGGATTTGCCTATGATCCCATTGTGGCTTCTGGTCCTAATGCATGCGTGCTCCACTATATAGCCAACGACCAACCCTGCAAAGCTGGAGACGTCATCTTGCTAGATGTAGGGGCAGAATACGCCAATTATAAAGCAGACCTTACCCGGGTGTTACCCGTCAGTGGGCGCTTTACACCACGACAGCGATCCGTGTACGAAGCTGTTCTGCGCATTATGCGACAGGCACAACAACTCTTGATGTCAAGCGATAACCTACATACTTATCAGCAGCAAGTAGGGGAGGTGGTGACACAAGAGCTAGTCCATTTGGGGCTTTTAGATCGAACAGATGTCAAAAACCAGTCTCCCAAGCATCCTGCTTACAAAAAGTATTTTATGCATAATACTTCTCATTATATCGGCTTAGATACCCACGATGTAGGGGATACGTATCAAAAATTGGAGCCAGGTATGGTCTTGACGATTGAACCAGGCCTTTACATCCGTGAGGAAGGACTTGGAGTAAGGCTGGAGAATGTCTTTGTGGTGAGGGAGGAAGGTTTAGAAGATCTGATGGCTAGCATACCGATTGAAGTTGACGAGATAGAAGAGCTCATGCATACACTATAAGCAGTGATACACTTAATTCTCTTCCTTGTGGTGCATTTTTAGCCCTGTTTTGAAGTAATCGGGATATACTTTAGCGAATTTTGTGGTAGTCTCACTACGTCGTAGGCAGTTCTTTTACGCAGGCCAAGAACAAATTTACAGATTTCCCGAATTATGGGATTATGGGCAGGTTAATTTTGACTAATTCTTCTTAGTTGAGCCTTAACAACTCATTTCTAAACTTAATACTCAGCGAGGCCTACGTAGTTTGCCCTCGCCGGG
>WTJV01000005.1:0-5191 GCA_011524725.1 Amoebophilaceae bacterium
AATATTACTGCACACGTTATCATTGATGAAATTTCCCTTTCTTAAGGGACAACTATCTACTAAAACTTCTTACATGGGAAAGGTAGCCTTCACTAAAAATGGTGATAAACTTGATGTATGGCCTTTCTTGCACTACCTTTGTGGCCTGTGCTAATCAAACGAATAAGTAACATCATGCGTGAAGGTAATATTGTCATCCGTGTCAAAGACAACGAAACGGTAGACAGAGCGCTAAAGCGATTCAAGAAAAAATTTGAAAAGGTAGGTGTACTGAAAAAGATTCGGGGAAGAATGTTCTACAAGAAACGATCTATAGAACACAGAGAGCAACGCTTAAAAGCCATCTACAGACAAAAGATGCAAACAAGAGCAGTCGCATAACGCTTGCAAGGCAGGTAGCTGCCTTACTAAAACACGTGCTATCTGTCCATGATTTCCGAATTTATACGTTACCTAACCAGTGAGAGGCGTTTTAGTCAGCATACAGTACGGGCCTACGAGACGGACCTAGAGCAATATGCGTCTTTCTTACAGGTCTTAGTGCCTGGTAGCTCGCTCGAAGCACCGCCTCCTCAAGCATTGCGGACGTGGATTGTGACATTGGCGCAAGAAGGATTGAGTAATCGCTCCATTAATAGAAAAATTGCTGCACTCAAGGCTTTCTACAAATTCTTACACATGCAAGCCTACACTACAAGCAATCCTGCCCTCCAACTCGGTGCACTGAAGCTCAAGAAAAAGCTACCTGTCTTTCTGAAAGAAAAAGAGCTACTCAACTTACTAGACAATCACGCATTTGAAGATACGTTCGAAGGATGGCGCGACAAGCTAGTACTAGAATTACTGTATGGTACAGGTATACGCCTAGCCGAGTTACTGTCACTACGCGACGAGGCGGTGGACTTGTATAACAATACCATAAGCGTATGGGGCAAAGGTAACAAAGAGAGAACGATCCCCTTTCCTAAAAATCTCCGACAAGTTATCGAACAATATAGGCGCCACAGAGCCACACGGGTTACGCCTCATAATAACACATTACTGCTGGTTACTGCCTCAGGAAAGGCTTGCTACCCTATGCTGGTATACAGGTTGGTGAGTAAGTACCTGCGTACTTATACCCATGCAGACCGGTACAGCCCACATGTAATGCGGCATACGTTTGCCACGCACTTACTGAACAAAGGAGCTGATCTCAAGGCCATTAAAGACTTGCTAGGGCACGAAAGCTTAGCCACTACCCAACTTTATACCCACCACTCACTCACAAAATTACAAGAAGTATTCAAGCAGGCACATCCTAGAGCATGATCGCCCCAATGGTAACGCCTACCTATGACACACGCTCCCCTATTATCACTCATCCTCTGGCTCCCCATCGGTAGCCTAATCTTAGTATTACTCCTACCTTCCTCACAAAAGAATATTTTCAGACACATCGCGCTGTTCACCACGCTTATACAGGCAATAGGCATGGGACTAGCCTTAACACAGAGATGGGCAAACACTCCGGTGGAGCAACTGGGATGGGTGCGTTTAAAACTAGGCAGCTTAGGCATCCTGTCAGTGGACTATCTGGTGGGTATAGATGGCCTCAACATCGGCCTTCTTCTGCTTTCTATCCTCATTCTGGCTGTAGGAGTCATTGCCTCTTGGCGCATCACCCGATATACCAAAGCTTACTTCTCTCTCTATCTACTGATGGACACGCTCATCATGGGAAGCTTCTTCGCACTGGATTTTCTACTGTTCTACATCTTCTTCGAGGCTACTCTGCTACCCATCTACTTTTTTATCAGCGTCTGGGGAGGACCACAACGGACACAGGCTGCTACCAAGTTTTTGCTATACAACTTATTGGGTACTGTTATAATTTTAATGGTGTTGGTTGGATTGGGGATATCGGTATATGACCCTGTGGCTACGGGACTACATGTAGGGCTATTAGCACCAGGAGAACAGCCAAGTGCAGAACAAATCAATACCATACAAAGCCTAGTACAAGCGCACAAGCTATCTCCTCAGGACATCGTACACTCTTTCAACATACAATGCATGACCCATGCTCAGAACTTTGTTCCTGAGTCTATGCTGGGGCTACACGACAACCCATTTATGGGAGGACGAGCAGCAAGACTCGTGGCATTTCTAGCCTTGGTAGTAGGTTTCCTCATCAAGCTCGCCGCTATTCCTTTTCATGGTTGGCTCCCCGATGCACACGTAGAAGCTCCTACACCCATCTCTATGATACTAGCCGCCATTCTACTCAAAATAGGGGGCTATGGCTTGCTGCGAATAGCTTACAACATTTTTCCAGAAGGAGCCGTTTATTACGCCTTTGGGCTCGGTGTGCTTGGGGGGTGTGCTATCCTATATGGAGCCTTAGCTGCCATGGCTATGCAAGACTTAAAAAAGATGATTGCCTATGCTTCTATAGCACATATGGGTTTTGTACTCCTAGGGTTCGCCTCGCTGACACATGAAGGCATACAAGGTGCCTTGTACCAAATGATTAGTCATGGTATCATTACTACCCTACTATTTGGCCTTGTTGGGGTACTGCAAGATAGAACCGAAGACAGAAAAATTGAACATTATAGCGGACTGGCTACTAGAATGCCTTATTACACCGTTATCACTGTGGTAAGTTTTTTTGCTGCCTTGGGACTTCCTGGTTTTTCAAGCTTTATGGCTGAATTGTTGGTGTTGATAGGAGTATTTCAAAGCCTTGTGCTACCTCAATGGATGGGTATGGCGGGGATTATAGGCATCCTACTCAATGCTACCTACTTAGTATGGACGATTCAAAGAGTATTTTGGGGCGACTTTACTGTGTATCGTCCCAGCTGGCAGTCTGCACTCAAAGATTTGCATGTAAGAGAGTATATCCTATTCATACCGCTCCTGTTACTCACGCTTCTATTGGGGGTTTGCCCACAGTTATTATCAGATCTCATCGCGGATTCAACCCAGCAGCTGGCGACTAGGGTGCACACCGTAGGCAGAGAGAACCTAAACACCATCTTGCCTTAGCAAGAAAGGTGATTTACCAATCACCACGTCCATGCGTCCTGTTGCGCATAATCAGTATCCTCGGGGATATCGAGCTCATCTAGTAACTGTTGAATCTTAACGGCTTGTTCGGCTGAGTCATCTAGATAAAACCGTAACTCAGGTACCTTGCGCAGCTTACTCCCAATCCGGTTTCCTAAGAATTTTCTGATGATGCTCTTTTTTTGCTCAATTTTTTCCAACATAGCAACCCTATTCTGGTCAAGGATAAAGCTTAGGTAGACTTTAGCCAACCCCAAATCAGGACTCATAGATACCTCCGTAACAATGACCATCGTGTTGTCCAATAGTTGGGAAGCCTTTTGAATAAAAATCTCCCCCAACTCTTTTTGAAGGAGTCTAGCTATTTTTTTCATGCTTGCAAACTGTGCCATAGCTTGATCCGTATATTATTCTAGCGCATCGACAATAGAAACAAAAGATACTGCTTCTAAGGAAGCTTTCCCGATTAACCCCCCATCTACATCAGGACAAACAAAAAAGCAGAGGGCATTCTCTGCATTACAGCTTCCTCCGTATAAGATAGGAATATTTTGTGAAACTTCCTCCCCATATCTACTCGCTATAGTACTTCTGATAGCATAATGCATGGCTTGCACCTGAGTAGGTATTGGTGTACTACCCGTACCAATGGCCCAAATAGGCTCATAGGCAATAATCACCTGTGCTATCTGTCCAGCAGAAAGATGAAATAAGCCTGCAGCAAGTTGCTTTTGCACAAAAGATTCTTGATGCCCTGCTGTGCGGACCTGCTGACTTTCTCCACAACAAAAAATAGGCCTAAGACCATGTAGTAAAGCCGTAGTAACTTTCTGGGTTAAGAGGGCACTATGCTCACCAAGATGCTGCCTCCTTTCACTATGTCCAATGAGAACAAACGTTGCCCCCACAGACCGCAACATGGGCGCCGATACCTCCCCTGTAAAAGCTCCGTAAGCATGCACATGGCAATCTTGTGCCCCTACATGCAGAGATCCAGACTTGGGAAGCAACTTACGGATAGCATCCAGATGAATGAAAGGAGGAAGAAGGATAACCTGAGCGGAACGATTCGCTCGATTACCCAGCATCTGAATGACCCTAGCCGCAAGCTGTAGCCCTTCGTGAAGGTCTTTATTCATCTTCCAATTGGCAACAACTATTTTAGAGCGCATACTACAATCGCTCGTCTAAAGATGAAATATTCCGCCAGGAATGGTAATGGTTTCTTTCTGAATCTAGCCTCAATAATAGGAACAACATCAGCGAAAATGAACATAAGGAAGACCCTCCATAACTAATGAATGGTAATGGTATGCCAATCACAGGCATCAGCCCAATAGTCATGCCAATGTTAACCATAAAATGAAAAAACAATAGGGAAGCTATGGCATAGCCGTACATTCTTGCAAACCGAATCCTTTGCCGCTCTGCGATATAGAGTATCCTGGAGAGCATCCCTAGGAAAACACCAACCACCAGCAACGCCCCAAACCATCCATGCTCTTCTCCTATCGTACAAAAAATAAAATCCGTACGCTGCTCCGGTACAAAGCCGTATTTTGTTTGACTCCCCTGCAGGAAGCCTTTTCCCCACATCCCCCCAGAGCCAATGGCTATTTTAGACTGAGTCACATTCCAGCCAATGCCTAACGGGTCGATTGTCGGGTCAACAAGTGCTTTAATCCTATTCTGCTGATGGGGCTTTAATACCTTATCGACTAAAAAGTTTACCCCTTCAACCAACGTCAGTATGCCTAAAGTCAGCAGTACCACCCGCATGATATTTTTCGTCGTTTTTTGTACTAAGCCGATCAGGATAAGCGCCAAACTGAGCGTGCCAACAACTAGGTAGGTATGAGGAACTAAGAGCGTTAAAAACAACACCGTCACCATAGCTATACCTAACAAAAATAATCCGGGAAAAAGTCTTTCCCTATAAAATACGACAACAAAAGCGATAAAAACTAAGCTGGAGCCTAAGTCCCCTTGTAGCAAAATAATGGCCATTGGTAGCAAAATCAACGACAATAAGATAAGCTGCATCTTGATTCTAGTAAGTTTGGTGTAAGACTCATCTGCGTACTTAGCGACAGCCATAGCACAAGTCAATTTAGCCAACTCAGAAGGCTGCCCTCCG
>WTJV01000005.1:5201-16608 GCA_011524725.1 Amoebophilaceae bacterium
TGCCCTCCGAAATAGAACCATGCCCGATGTCCTCCTATGCCAACGCCCCAAAGAAAGGTACTCAAAAGAAGTAGGATGGAAAAACCGTAAAAAGTATAGGCTAAAGAGCGATAAAATCTTGTTTCAACAAAAGAGACGACAAAAAACATAGAGAGGGTTGTTGCTATCCACAACAGCTGCTTACCTGCGCTGCTAGACAAACCAAACAAACTAAAAGAGCGTCCTGGGTCGTAGTCTGCAGCATATATATTGACCCAGCCGAAGGCGACTAGACTGGCATATAGAACGAACAGTATCCAATCTACATGGGCGAATATGCTGCTTCTTGTTCTCAATGATGGAAGTCTCCTTTTAGTACATAATTTTGAAGGCCAGGCCGACTGACCGTTCCTTGAATGTACCGCTCTACCAGCAAGCCTGCGATAGCGGCAGCAGCCCTCGAACCCCAGCCAGCATTTTCAACATACACGGCTAATGCTATCTGGGGATTTTCCCTAGGAGCAAAGGCGATGCAGACGGAATGGTCCTCACCATGTGTATTCTCTACCGTGCCAGTCTTGGCACAAACAGCCATACCCTTGAGGTATGCACGCCACGCTGTTCCCCCTTCTACAGTCCCTTGCATGGCATGCGTTACAAACTCAAAATGTGCACGATCAATAGCTACCTCATGCTTACCCACCTCTTCTGGCAGAATCGAGTGCGCACCAATCCTCTTGACCAAGTGCGGAGCATAATAATATCCCCGGTTGGCGACGATGGCAGCGAAGTTGGCCATCTGTAGCGGCGTGATGAGCAACTCTCCTTGGCCAATGCCCAAAGACCGAATGGTAGAGGCCTTCCAACGTTCTTTTCCGTAACGCCTATCATAAAACTGAATATCAGGAATACATCCGCGCTGCTCACCAGGAAGGTCTATGCCAAGCGCAGCTCCCATACCCAGCTTTTTTAGGTAGTCACACCACTTTTCAAATCCTAGGCGCGTGTCCTTGTAAGGATTCTTAGCTATATTTTGGTTGATGATGTTCCTAAAAACGTGATAGAAGTAAGGATTACAGGAGTGCTGAATCGCCTTGTATAAGCCTAAAGGAGAAGGATGTGGATGACAGTTGAATAGTTTCTTGTTGCAAGCGTAGGATGTATGCTTACTAACCACCTTTTCTTGTAGGGCAATAAGTGTTTGATGCAGCTTAAGGATAGATCCAGGAGGATACATAGCCATGATAGCCCTGTGGAAAAGAGGAGCGAGCCTGTCTTGTTCCAGAGACGCAAAGTGGTGCCCAAAGTGTGCTCCTGTCAGCAGATTAGGGTCGTAAGAAGGACTAGATACCAGCGCTACAATTTCACCTGTCTGGGGCTCTATAGCTACAATACTGCCCACTTTATTTGCCATGAGCTGCTCGCCATACATTTGCAATGGAGCATCTATCGTGGTGGTTAGGTCTTCTCCAGGCACAGACGCCCGGTCTAAGGCACCTTCCCGGAACTGTCCTCGAGTAATGCCTTGTACATCGCTAATCTGATATCTGACACCATGTTCACCCCTAAGTATTTCTTCATAGCACTTTTCTAAGCCACTCATGCCAATCTTATCTCCAGGCTTGTAGTAGTGCGACCTATCTTTAGTAAGCTGCCGAGGGCCTATTTCGCTAACATATCCTAGAGTATTTGCTAGCATAGGAGTGGGGTACTTACGTACCATGCGCACCTGCACAAAAAATCCTGGGTACTCAGAAACATGATCTTGTACCCTGGCCCACGACTCTTGAGACAGATTTTTAATAAAAACAGAAGGTTTAACATAAGAGTACGCTTGGGCCTTCTTAAAGGCAACATCAAAAGTCGACAATGTAATGCCAAAATCGCGACAAAAAGCGGCAGTGTCAATCGGCTGGACCTCCCTAGGAATAACCATCAAGTCATAGATAGGCATATTGCAGGCTAACAAATTTCCATGCCTATCATAAATGATACCACGATGGGGATGCTCCACCATAGGTTGGATAATATTTTGTGCAGCAGCATGCTTATAGGTATCACTCAGTACCTGTAGGTAAAATAGCTTGACAAGAAAAATCAGCCCTACAAGCATAAAGGCAGCGTGGATAATATGGCGCCTATGTGGTGAGATCAACTTCTTTTCACTAAAAATAGAATGCCCTGTGTAGCTAAGACAAAAGCAAAGGTCAACAACGTACTAAGGATTGCTTTGCGCATGATCACAAAAAATGGCATCAAACTGCCAGCCTCTAAGAAAAATAGAACGATATGGTGCATACCTATGAGTATCAAGGAAAATAGGGAAAAAAGCTTCCAACCCAAGGTACTTGGAGTAGGCCGGGTAGCTACGTCATAGCTGCTAGTGGGCAACATAAACTGAAGTACGATAGCTCTGCTATAAGCCATCAACACGGAGGCAAATGCATGTACGCCCATGCTATGATAGAACAGATCGACAAGAAGCCCCACCGAAAAGCTTATTAGCAAGATTAGAGGCAAGCCTGCCTGCTGGCTAGGAAGCAGTAATAGAAAAGCCACATAGACGAAACATAAAACAGAACGATCTAAAAAAACGAATTGTGCAACACATAGCTGCAAGGTAACATAGAGCACAAAATCCGCTAATTGACCTAATTTGCTAACTTTATTCATAGGAATCTTTGGTGCGCTGCTCTAGCTCCATTTTTTCTTGTCTCAACCTATTTTTCACTATATAGACATTGTGCAACGTACTAAAGTCCGTACTAAAGCATAACTCAATATCATAGAAAGAAGCTTCTTTTCTGAGTTTTACCTGAGTAATATGACCAATAAGGGCTCCCGCAAAAAAAGTGGCGTTGTACCCTGAAGCAACCACCGTGTCGCCAGGCTGCACATATACATGCCTGGGTACGTGTAGCATATACGCCCGGCGAGGATCACTGCCTGGCCATTGTACTGTACCCAGTACATTTGAGCCAGCAATTTGGGCAGACACCTGCACCGCAGTATGAAGCAGAGAGGTAGCAGTGGCAAAATGGTCAGAAACTGCTTTAACTCTACCTACAACCCCTTCGGAACACACTATACCCATACCAGGTACTACCCCGTGTACCGCTCCCTTGTTGAGCGTAAGGTAATTTTTAGTACCCACTATAGAATTATTGATAACCTGAGCGGCTATGAGATGCTGGGGGGTAGAGTCGCTAGACTGCAATTTCGCCTCCTTGGCCCCCAAAAGCTGTGTTCTTAACATCGCATTCTCATGCAATAGCTGTGCATTTTCTTTTTGCAGCAAGGGATAATTTCTCATTTCGCTAATAAAGTTTTGTACGCTGCCTACGGTATACGAAGCAGAAGCCTGACAAAGCTTTTCATGAATGATGAGGAAGACACTCATGGACTCTAACAGTACAAAAACTATAAGGGCCCTGTGTTGATATAAAAAATAAAGTAACCTGCTCATAAGTATCCGAGCTCCATCCTCGCCTTTGGGCTGTACGGTTTCGTAGGGTCGGTCTCCAACGACACACTGGCAATGTTTTCGTGATGATGTTCCTACAAAAAGCCTATAGAAAGGCTACAGGCAATCTATATCTACCAGTAAACTGGACTTCCGAGTTAGCACGCAGCATTGGTGTTAAGTCATTAACACGCTTTTGTAGGAATGTAAATTTTTCAAGGCAACACCGGTACCTCGTGCAACAGCCTGGAGTGGGTCCTCAGCTATATGTACAGGCAACTGGGTTCTCTGCGCCAACCTTTTATCAAGACCCCGCAAGAGAGCCCCTCCACCTGTAAGGTAGATGCCATTTTCATAAATATCAGCGGAAAGCTCCGGAGGAGATATCTCCAAGGCTTTCAGAATGGCCTCTTCAATCTTTAGAACAGACTTTTCTAATGCCGAAGCGATTTCTTTATAATTGACCCGAACAACCTTAGGGATACCCGTCATCAGGTCTCTACCACGAACCTCGAAATCATCAGGCGGTGCATCGAGCTCTTCTAGCACAGCACCTACACCAATCTTGATCTTCTCAGCAGTCCGCTCTCCGATGAGTAAGTTATGCTTTCTGCGCATGTAGTCTAAAATATCTTTACTAAAGACGTCTCCTGCCACCCGGATAGACTGATCACACACAATGCCGGAGAGTGCAATAACAGCAATCTCTGTTGTTCCGCCGCCAATATCCACAATCATCGAACCCACGGGGGCTTCTATATCAATGCCAATACCAATAGCCGCTGCAATAGGCTCAGAAATCATGTATACTTCCTTGGCCCCGGTATGCTCTGCAGAGTCTCTTACCGCCCTTTTCTCAACATCTGTAATTCCAGAAGGAATGCAGATGATCATCCTATGGGCTAAAGGGGTTAAAACTCCCCACTTAGCAGTATGGATCATCTTGATCATGCCTCGAATCATATGTTCGGCTGCATGAAAATCTGCAATCACACCATCCTTGAGCGGGCGAATCGTTTTAATGTTGTCGTGCGTTTTCTCATGCATTTGCATCGCCTTTCTGCCCACAGCAATCATCTTATTAGTCGTTCTGTCAAGCGCTATAATGGAAGGCTCGTCGACGACTATGCTGCCATTTTGTATGATCAGGGTATTGGCTGTTCCCAAATCAACAGCCACGTCATTATAAAAAAAATCTAGTATGCTCATCTTTTGACGTTTTTACTGAGTCTAGTCTTCGGCTTACCTCAAAGGCCTCTTCACAGTAATCCCTGGCTATGCGATACTCATCGAGAGGCTGACACGCAAGGACTACGTTTACTAATCGAAGAGGCTACATCGGGATGGCTCTGCGCGGGATAGAGCACCCAAAACCTCGTCAGCGCTTGTTCTCGATATTTGAACAATTGCCCTCAAGCTCTTCCTGTGCATTCAGTAAGGACCTGCAGGTCTCCCCCAAAGTACTTTTTATACCTAATAGGGACCTATAAGCCTCACCCCCAGTATGGGAATAATAGGCCGTATAGCCATCCGGAAAGAAGCTAAAGACCTGATGCGCCTGCACATGATAAAAATCCTCATGTAACTTGAAACCCGCCAACAAAAGCCCTCCTACTACGGCTGCCATCTTTAAGGAATTCCAAGTCATTTTGTTTGAGTACCCAGTGCGAAAACTGTAGCGGGCTGATTTTTTAGGAAATATGCTGCTTACTGTGTCTGCGGTTTTATGGATAAGCTGGTAATCTTCTTTTTCATGCTCAATCCCTCTGAATCTTTGTAGTTGTTTTAGGGATTGTATAATATGTTTCTTAGAAGTTTTGCCTTCACCCACACGCTGTGCAAGCTTATACTCCTCTCTGGCAAAAATAAATCTATATCGGTCAAAAAGCGTGGATTCATCAAGATCACATTCTTCCCGGGCAAGGCGATAAAACACGGGTAGTATAGCCGGCGGATTGTCCTCTCCCAATCGACGCAAGAAGCAGTCTAACTCTCTCATTGGCCATTTCTTAGCGGCGAACTCTGGGCTGAGTATAAACACACCGCAGCGTGCCGTATTCATGGCGTTGACCATGTAATCACTTGAATCTTGTCCAAACGGTAGCTCTTTCTCATCAAGAAACACACGAATATCAGGCCTCTTTTTCTTGATCTCGTCATAAACATGCGTAGCAATAGATCGACTGGCCTTTGCTACATAACTGATATATGCATCATATGAAGACTCCAAAGGTACAGCATCCTCGGAAGCAGTCAGCTGTTTCAAGGGCTTACAATTTCTATTCAACATATCGACATTGGTGTCCGCAATTTCCTGATCTAATTTCGGACTTATCCTGGCCCCTTCCTTATGGTGGCGCTTGGCTGTTTGATGCTCCCCCGCAGTCTCATAACCATTGCTCAAGTTATTGGACGAGTCATCTACATCGGGGCAAGGCCGATCAAGGTAGAGCTGCCGCCGCATCTCTTGAGCCTGCTCAAAGTAGGTGAGGCTCTTTCGTGTTTCCCCAAGGGCATCATAGGCAACTCCTACGTTATTGAGGGACGTGGCTACATCGGGATGTGGTTCGCCCTCGTAGAGCTGCTGTCTCATCGCTAAGGCCTGCTCTTTATATTCGAGTCCTTTTTTTATCTCCCCCAGGGACTGATAGGCAATCCCTACGTTATCGAGGGAGCTGGCTAGCTCGGGGTGGTCCTGATCGGGATAGAGCGCCTTTCTCATCGCTAAGGCCTGCTCTTTATATTCGAGTGCTTCTTCTATCTCCCCCAGGGTCTGGTAGGCAACCCCTACGTTGTTTAGAGAGCGGGCTAGGTAGGGATGTGGTTCGCCCTCGTAGAGCTGCTGTCTCATCGCTAAGGCCTGCTCAAAGTAGGTGAGTCCTTTGCGTGTCTCCCCCAGGGCCTGATAAGAAATCCCTACATTATTGAGAGAACTGGCTAACTCGGGATGTGGTTTTCCCGTGTAGAGCTGCTGTCTCATCGCTAAGGCCTGCTCAAAGTAGGTAAGTCCTTTTTGTACCTCCCCCAGGGTCTGATAGGTAACCCCTATGTTACTGAGAGATCCAGCTACGTCAGGATGATTCTGATCAGGATAGAGCTTCTTTCTCATCGCCAGCGCTTGCTGTTTATACCCGAGTCCTTTATTGACCTTTCCTAGGGCCTCATAGGCACTACCCACGTTATTGAGAGATCTAGCTACGTCAGGATGGTTCTGATCAGGATAGAGCTTCTCTCTCATCGCTAAGGCCTGCTCTTTGTATTCGAGTCCTTTTGGTATATCCCCCAGGGTCTGATAGACAACCCCTACGTTATCGAGGGAGCTGGCCACGTCGGGATGTGGGGTTTCTCCATAAAGTCCTTGATACATCGCAAGCGCTTGCTCTTGGTACGCAAGGCTTTTCTCCAACTGTCCTAGATTCTGATAGGCACTACCTACGTTATCGAGAGAGCTGGCTAGCTCGGGATGGTTCCGCTCGGGATAGAGCGCCTTTCTCATCTCCAGCGCTTGCTCTTGATATTCCAGGCCTTTCTTGACGCCTCCAAGGGTCTCATAGGCAAGCCCTACGTCATTGAGAGAGGCGGCTATATCGGGATGGTTCTGATCGGGATAGAGCGCCTTTCTCATCTCCAGCGCTTGCTCAAAGTATTCAAGGCCTTGAGCATAGGAACAATCTACTTTTGCACTGTATTGTCCCATGCGCGAGAGTAAGGCAGCCATCTCGGAGGTATTACCCAATACCGCTAGAGAGCCTCTCAACACCTGGGCTGCTTGGGGCGCATACAGCCTAGCCACCACCCAGCTATCGTCAGGATTGGATCCTACCCAAGGCATCTTAGCAGTTAAAACATCAACCAAGTGCCCCAACAGCGTGGCCTCACTTGCATTCGCCTCCTCGGACCACCCACGATAATATCGACAACTATCTTGAACTTCTTGGTGTATTTGAATGCCTATGGGCGTGTTATCATCATCTGAAACCTTCCTTATGAGTGACAAGCCCTCTAAAGGATCTAGGATCGCATCCAAGTTATCGGAACTAGGTGCCATCAATAGTACATCCAGGAGAGGTAACGGAATCAAGTTGGCATCCAGCTGTGTACTGTAACGCATCACCCGTTGCGACTGGGCGGATAACTCGTCTAAACCTAGCTGCACTTCGGGATAGACTTTAGGATAGGAACTATCAGCAGAACGTTTGACTGCTTGCAATTTTTCTATATAACCCTTTACAGTTAGGCTTGTTTTTTTGCCTATGTAGCTTGTGGCTAGCTCGAGCTTCTTGGGGAGGCGTCCTACTTCGCTCACGAGAACCTGAGCATCTTCTCCCAACCTCTCCCTACTGGGGAAGCGGCGCTTATCAGACGACAGACGTTCTGTTGTGTAAATACAGGCTTCTAGTGGACTAAAGCCAACCAGCTCTATGGGCTGACTGCCCTGGTAGTTGGGGAACGCATTATTTCTTGTCGTGATGATGAATTTGACTTGTTCATTATGGTGACCTAGTGAGATAAGGTCTTCCAAAAAGACCGACTCCTTGGCATTGTCTAGGATCAAGAAGGCTTGCTGGTCAGCATCCATTGCGTTGTACACTTTACTTACCAAGGCCTTGAGATGCATCGAGGAGCCTTTCTGGTGCTCCTTGGCGAGGGTTTGGTAGTCTACCCCCCCTTCCTGGGCTATGCTTTGGAATTCGCTCAGGAGAACACCCTGAGCGTCAGCCTGCACGAACCAAATCAAGGTTCCCTTATTGCGATTGCGGTTCTCTATTGCATAGTGATAAGCCAGCGTGCTCTTGCCGCTGCCTCCGGGACCTTTGATAACACAAACACCACCCGGTTTATTCAGGGCAAGCTTCACATGGTCTTCTTTATCGGAACGAAGGATATATAATTCGTCTAGGTGTAATCTTGGCGCCCCTAGGAGATGATCTTTCAAGCGGGCGCGCTCACGCCACTTCTGGACAAGAGGTACGCCGGGGAATCTTACAAGCGTCTCGACTGTATCTTCGATAGGTTGAGAATCTTCTTCCGACGTCTCATCTCCAGATGTTTTCGGGATATCTACTTGTGAACTAAATTCTTCTACGTACGACGAAGGGAGTAGGGCACTAGATACAGGAGTTTCTAGTGTTGTGGGAGCAAGTGCGTGGTCGGTGGCCGCCCTCGACATTTCCGATTGAGAGAATCGATAAGGAGACTCATCTCCTCCATTCATGCTAAGCTGCACCTGACACCCTTGCAACAATATCAAGGCGTACAATAGCATCGTTATGACACCACACGTGATTCTATGCTTATATGGGTTGACATGCACAATCATACTTAGCTTAAGAGTTACTTTGCAGTATAACACTATTCCTGTTTTTTTGCAAAAAATTATGATAACCGTATATGTAATAACTGGATATAAGGCCTTTGCAAATCCATAGCTCTACAGTGTTTGCAGGATTATTTCGATTTATAGATACTAATGATAATTTTCTCCACTGGTCTAAAGTATCATCTAATTTATCTTTATGAATGCCACAATCTTCTACTTTATGCATGGGCATAGGAACATCAATTCCCTCTTTTCTCCTAAAACGGACCCAAATTCTCCTAGCTTTTTTTTCTGCTTCCTCCATTACAGCTTGCAGTAACAGTGCCTCGCTATCGCTTAAGTTATCTAGGCCCAAGTGATCTTGGAAGTTTGCTATGTAATCTAGTATGTGTTGTGTAGTCTCTTTATACGAAACAGCATTTATACGCTCAACTATTCTTTCTAGATTTGATGGGATTAACCCCACCCCTGACAATATGCATTTGATGTCTTTTTTTGATATTTCTTTTGATACATTCTTTTTGACATACTCTTTTCCTTCGAGCTGACTAAAAGCAGCTAATCTTACTTTTCTTTCTCGTTCTCGATAGTCTTGGAAAGCCACCTGATCCCGGGTCGTGATTAAAAATTTGAACCTCTTTTCAAATTCGTGCAAAATATCTAGAATACAATCTCTAATCTCTTTAATCAGTAGTTTACCCTGCGCGTCATCTAGAATAAAAAGTAATGTTTGGTTAACCAGATTCAAGCTTTTACAAAGTTTCCTTAATAGCCTGCAATATTGAGGCTTATCTTGATCAATAGGCTCTAACTTAGAGGTTATCTTCAGCTCATCTAATACCTTATTCAATATCCCTGTGAGCGTGCCTATATTGTTGGCTTGTAGCATTAGATAATGCCTGTCCCCTATTGAGCCAATATATTTTGTCGCCAAACTTACTGCTAGTCTAGTCTTACCACTACCACCATATCCATAGATAACACACTCTCCGTATTTGTTGAGAGCCTCCGTTATATGTTTAGTTTCTTTCGAACGTTCTACATAATAACTTCTATATAACTTCTATCGGACAGGGCATATTTAGAGGGGGTATATTTAGATTTTAGTGAACTCAGTGACTTGTCTATTTGTGAGGGAGACGAGGTATTGGGATTAGAAAGCGCATTATCTTCCTCTATCTCGCCGTCCACGTTGTGGGGAGGGACTGGGGGTAGAAGTGAGGGGCGGTATTCTTGCTGGATTTTGTCATCTAGTGATAGTTGACCAGGGTCTACCTCACCACCTACGTTGTGGGGGGAGTCTGGGGGTAGAGATGAGGGGCAGGATTCTTGCTGGGTTTTGTCATCTAGCAATAAGTGGATCAGGACCTACCTCACCGCCTGCGTTGTGGGGGAAGTCTGGGGGTAGAGGCGAGGGGCAGGATTCTTGCTGGGTTTTGTCATCTAGCAATAGTGGATCAGGCTTTGCCTCGCCACCCACGTTGTGGGGGTTTTCTGGATGTGGAAGCGAAGGGCGGAATTCTTGCTGGGTTTTATCATCTAGCAATAGTGGATCAGGCCTTGCCTCGCCACCCACGTTGTGGGGATTTTCTGGGTGTGGAAGCGGGGGACGGGACCCTGGCTGGACTTCGTGATCCGACAATAGCTGACCACGCACTGACCACCAGAGAACAAACGTGACCAAAGGAACGCCTATAACCCACCGTGACGATATAATATTTTCCCCTTTTTCTGCTTTCTCTACTTCTTTTCCTTCTTCTACTTTCTCCTCCAAGATTAGCACCTCCAACTTCAGCGCTGCAACTTCGCTAAGTTTTTTTCGCCGGAACAAGGAGAGCCAGTGCTTCTTTTCTTGTCCTCGTGGCTCCACTCTATTAACTGTAATTGTGAAAATTCCATGGCTATTTTGCATTTCGTTTGTACGCTGCAGCTCATTGTCAGCAGTGTTACCGCCATCATAGCCCAGTTTAGCATCCATACTGAGCGTATCCGGAATGGTGAGCTTTGGACCATTTACCTGTCCATGACTACTGCTGAGTGTGTGCTTCGTATATGTTTCTGAATTGTAACGGCTTTCGCCCCCCTCGCCTTGCGACGTAGCTATATCTGAGTGCTCTGCGTTTTCACGCAAAAGTATGTACTCAAGACAGGTGTAGCCGTTCGTTACTGGGTGCGTCTTCTCTACCTTGTTATTGCTATACAACTGAATGGAAGGTCCTCGCTTCCACCGCTGCCTCCCTCTCTTATCAGGATCGCTATTGATTTTATGGTTAAGTTCATCCAACTTTCTTTTTACTTTGCGCTCCATGTCATCATCTACATTGGGTCTCCTTGCCTCATCCTGCATGCCCCCTAACAAACCCGCTTTACCCAAATAGACACACGGAATATGCGGCAACTGGGGCATAGGCAGCACGTGTACGCGCGCTCTCGAAGCCCAAGTGTTCTCGCCTTGCAACCAAGAGAGCATGGCAGCGATGTCTGTGCTAGAAGCAGTAGCAACAGGTAATGTCTGTCGAGGTGCATAGCGGTCCAGGTCTGCAGACAGCTCAGCCTTCCATTGGCCGCCTACGCGTTGGAAACGAATGTACTCGCCCGTAGAAGCCACTAGGGGACCGTAGGTGGGTGGCACAGTAGTTCTCGGG
>WTJV01000005.1:16708-58582 GCA_011524725.1 Amoebophilaceae bacterium
CTAAGAGTGCGGCTAGCAGTTTGGTTTGCAGCGGCACCATGAGTCCAATGCACGAGTGGGTGGCACAGTAGTTCTCGGGCTAAGAGTGCGGCTAGCAGTTTGGTTTGCAGCGGCACCATGAGTCCAATGCACGACAGGTAGAGGGGAAGCGGATGTTAGCGCTCTGGCACCGCCACTGCCGTCTTGCTGAACCTCTGATGCAATCGCAACAGAAACTTCTGAAACGGTGTCCCTGCCCGTGGCATTGAGCCTTGGCTGGGGCTGACATCCCTGCAATACGAACAAGGGAGGTAGCAATACGGCGAAAATGCGATTCCGATTTTGGTTTTTGAGCATGAAGTCTATTCGCTTGTCTATAAGCTAGTGTATAGCACATTACGATATGCACTGCATTATTTTGATAATTTAGTGCACTAACATCGCAATTTAACGTTTATGATTTTCTCCCCAAAGTGAGGATTTTATGTCACTCTAAACCAGATTAATCGAGACCTTTGCATAATCCGGCTAACTGCTCTTTCCCTCCTATGGGGAAAATTTTTCAGGTGCTTAGCCTACTTATTGCCTCCTTCTGAGGGGAATTTAGATAACCTTTTTCTCTGTTTTTAGCCGAGCAATACCCTTTATCTGCCCATAGGCGGCTACCGGAAGGGGAGCACTACCTGATCCAGACATGGCCGCTATACACTGTCCATCATACACGTTAGTGGGTGTAGTGGATATTTTCCTATCGTTAATATACCCAAATCTTCCCATATTTACGCTACACCGTGCAACGGTCTCATCATGTCTCAATAATACGCAACTATGCTTTATGCACTTTTTCAATATATTCATGAAACGCTAAGTTGGCCAGGTACGGGAGTTTTCAAGTACATCTCATTCAGGGCAGCGGTCTCCGCTATATTGTCTTTGCTCATTACTATTGTACTTGGCAAAAAATTGATCGATTACTTCCATGCACAAGAGATTAAAGAAGGCGTACGGCAATTAGGATTGGAGGGGCAACAAGAGAAGGCCCACACACCTACCATGGGGGGCGTGGTTATGATCACAGCCATCGTAGTGCCTACACTGCTTTTTGCAGAACTAACCAACACGTATATCATCTTGCTCTTGATGGCTACCTTATGGATAGGAAGCATCGGCTTTTTAGACGATTACATCAAGGTATTTAAACAAAACAAGAAAGGCCTAGCAGGAAAACTTAAAGTATTTGGGCAAGTAAGCCTCGGACTGATTGTAGGCCTTGTGCTTTATTTCCATGATGATGTGGTAGTACGAGAAGTCAGGGTACCCACAACAGCGACTCAACAAGTAGAAGCAGCATTGACCGATTTTAAAGATGTCAAGTCTACAAAAACGAATGTGCCCTTCTTCAAAAACAATGAATTAGACTATAGGCAGCTTATTCCTGGCTTAGGCCAACAATATGCATGGATAGTGTACGTACTCATAGTCACATTTATCATCACTGCAGTATCGAATGCAACTAATCTTACAGATGGGCTAGATGGTCTAGCGGCAGGCACGTCAGCCATCATTGGCACTACACTTGCCGTTTTAGCTTATCTATCGGGTAATGTCATTTTTTCGCAATATCTCAACATCCTTTACATCCCTAATGTAGGGGAACTCGTCGTCTTTTGTACGGCTTTTGTGGGTGCTTGCGTGGGATTTTTATGGTACAATACGTACCCCGCACAAATTTTTATGGGAGATACGGGCAGTCTGACTATCGGAGGAATCATCGCTGTACTGGCCATTATCATCAGGAAGGAACTACTGATTCCATTACTCTGTGGGATATTTTTGATAGAGAGCCTCTCCGTCATCATGCAAGTTCTTTACTTTAAGTATACCCGACAAAGATATGGCGTGGGGACAAGGATATTTAAAATGACTCCTATGCACCATCATTACCAAAAGCTAGGTTTGCACGAAGCCAAGATCGTGACAAGATTTTGGATCATAGGGATTTTACTTGCTATTTTCACGCTAACAACGCTAAAACTCCGGTAAGTAGCACAAGTAAGAGTTAGTTATCAGCGGTTTGGCGTACTCAGGTTTACAACCATAAAATGGGGATCATGTATAACCAGGTGCAATACCTGATCACTGATCTTACAAAAATAGCGGGATATCCCAGACCTATACCACGCAACAGCTGCTGCCATCAAAGTACCAACCCATCATACCATGCAAGGCAAACAGCCTACTTTACCAAAAGGAACGCGAGACTTTGAAGCTCCACAAATATTTAAGAGAGACTATATTGTTGATACTATTCGGCATAGCTATCAGAAATACGGCTTTCTGCCACTCGAAACACCTGCGCTAGAGCAACTAAGCACCCTAACAGGAAAATATGGCGAAGAAGGAGATCGACTGTTATTCAGCGTTTTAAACTCAGGTGATTTTCTGGCTGGTGTAGATAGCCAGATCAAAGATTACAAAGCTTTAGCGCCTCATATTGCAGCCAAGGGGCTGCGCTATGACCTGACAGTGCCTTTGGTGCGGCACGTAGCGATGAATAAAGACAAGATTATTTTTCCCTTCAAGCGGTACCAAATACAACCTGTGTGGCGTGCAGATCGCCCACAGAAAGGACGCTACAGGGAGTTCTACCAGTGTGACATTGACGTCGTAGGCACTTCTTCTTTACTCTGTGAGGCAGAGATCTTGGTCATGATTCACGAAGTATTGTTTAAACTAGGAATCAAAGACTTTAGCATACACATAAATCACCGGACTGTGCTCGAGAGCCTAGCAGCACTAGTGGGAGCCGCTAACCACGAGGAAACCCTTTGTGTGGCCTTAGACAAACTGGATAAAGTCGGAAAAGACAAAGTGCTAGCGGAGCTAAAAAGTAAAGGTTTTGCACCCGATGCCTTAGCAAGGCTTACTTTTCTCTTTGACTTGCCGGCAACACACGCGGACAGGTGGTTGCTATTGACCAAGGAACTAGGACCTACACAGGTGGGCATGCAAGACATACAGAAAATCCTAGACTACGTACACGCGTTGGGCCTAGCGGATCCTTACATTATATTCGATCCTACCTTGGCTCGGGGTTTGTCATACTATACAGGAACGATCTTTGAAGTTAAAATTAAAGATGCGGATTGGGGTAGTCTGGGTGGTGGCGGGCGTTATGATGGCTTGACAAATATCTTTGGGATGACCGGCATATCTGGCGTAGGCTTCTCCTTTGGCCTAGATAGGCTTTACGCAGTGTTGGAAACGCTAGATTTATTGCCATCTGCTATTGGCTGCGCCACACAGATACTCCTTACCAACCTAACCCATGTATCTGAAATGGCGTCTTTGAAGACACTAGCTATGTTGCGGGACAACAACATCAGGTCAGAAATATATCCAGTAACTACTAAATTAAAGAAACAGTTACAATATGCACACAAGAAAAATATTCCTTTTGTCGCCATCATAGGCGAAGAAGAGCATACAGCCGGAGTTATTTCCCTCAAAAACATGCAGACTGGAGAACAGCAACAATATACCTTAGCACAGCTACTTCCAGTATTAACTCAATCATACCAGTAACACAATATAATCGTATGGAAGATTTCACTAAAATACTAGGCCAAATGCGGGAGGCCCAGAAAAAAGTTCAAGAGATTCAACAAAAATTAACCCAGATAAGAGTCACTGGAGAGGCTGGTGCTGGCGCCGTAAAGGTGACGCTAGATGGGCATAAGAGCGTGCTAGAATTGGACATCGATAAAGAGTTTATCCGTCCCGAAGAGAAAGAAATACTTCAAGATCTCATTATTGCAGCGATCACCCTAGCCACTCAGGCTGTGACCGAGAAAGTAAAAGAGGAGATCGAACGAAGTACACCAGGCATAGAAGGGACCATACCTATAGATTTGATGATTTAGTTGAGCCTTAACAACTCGCTTCCAAGCACAGTACTCAGCGAAGTATACGTGATTTGCCCTCGCCGGGCGGGCGTTCCTTTTTGTCTACCACACAAAAAGGAACCGAAAAAAGTCACCGCTGAGGGCACCGGGCTACCTTGGCTTGCTCTTAGGCGCAGACGAACCAAACTCGCACACCACAGGTGTGCTCAGACAGTGCCTCGCTTTGCGCCTGACGCAGCGCCAAGCTCACGCCCTAATCCCCTAGGTAGTGTCGTCAAAGTATGCCAACCCATAGCGCAATACATCGTATCTGAATCGCCGCCAAGAAAGAACTTGCCCGTTTAGCGTAGCGTGTGGCTATTCCACGCCAACGTTTTAGGTGTAAAAAAGCATTTTCCACTTGATGACGTAATTTATATTGCTCCTTGTCGTAGGCACGCTGTAGATTCCTAGTTTTCATGGGTGGGATGACTGCATGCATTTTTTGATCTTTAGCTTGACGTAGTACCTGATTAGTATCATAACCTTTATTTGCGAGTAAGTGTTGGGCCTTCATCCCTGCTATCAAAGCGCAGGCCTGCTTGCAATCTGCATGGCTACCTTCGGTAATAATCGCCCGTAGAGGCCTTCCTGCCGCATCTACGGCTAAATGTAGTTTGGTATTGAGCCCCCTTTTGTCCGATTCATCGCTTCATTGCTGCTTTGGTCCTCGGCTGCCCGGGATTGTACCTTGATGCGGGTTGCATCTGTGCTTAGCCACTCAAGATCTGGTTCATTGGCCAAAGATGCTATAATAGCCTCCCACCTACCTTTGTCTCGCCAACGGGAGAAACGACGGTGCGTATTTTTCCAACCGCCATAATCGGCAGGTAAGCTTCGCCAAGATGAGCCTGTTCTCAAGATCCAAAAAACATCGTTAATAAATCGGCGATTATCTTGGGCCCTCCTGCCCCGGGATCCTTTACGCCCCGGGAGTATAGGCTCAAGTTTTGCCCAAACTTTATCGGATATATCATGTCGTTAATAGGATTTTGAAGTTTTCATACGTACTTTTTTAATAAACTCGACAAAAGAAAAAGACATTAAACAGTCCCATAATACAAGATTTTTACTAAATCTTCATACTGTGACGACACTATCTAGGCGGGGCCTTTAAATACCACAGTATCTTAGAGATGAGGTAACGGAGAATTGTCGCTTTGGTGGAGAGCGCGTTAAGAAATCCGCAGCCGTAGGCCGTTATGGGGCATCTACTGTTTGAGGGCCGAAGGGCCGAGTTTAGATCCGTGCTCGTAACCACAGCGACCGATCTTTTTGCCTACTTTTTTCATTTTCTGCAAGGTTTTGAAGGGAAATCACGTTTTTCTTGCGTTTTTTGCTACCCTATTTTAGATAAAATTTGGGTAAAAATCTTACTGCACACGTTATCATTGATAAAATTTCCCTTGCTTAAGGGACAACTACCTAGAGAGTATGGGCTTTAGAGCGATCGGAAGGGTATGAGACGTGCATAATGTCACCGTACTAAGATAGATCCGTAAGGCAGACGAACAGGTAAAAGCTTATCACGATTCTAAAAAGTTCCCTAAACGGATAGAGATCGTAGAGCTACGATGAGCTATGGCACTTTGTAGGTAAAAAAGAAAACTATGGGTTTGGTTTGCATTGGACAGAGGAGGGAAACGTATACTTGACTTTGTTACGAGGAGCCGGTAGGCCAGCACAGGAAAATTGCTACGGTCAAAAATCAAAGACATAGCCTGCGCCCAGTATAGTACTGACCACTTGGCAGCCTATCCAAGCTTTGTAACCGGCAATTATGTGGCTACTAAAAAAGAGACGCAAAGTATAGAGCCAAGTAATGCTAATACAAGGCATTACTTGGCCCGTTTTAAGCAGGAGAGCTAAATGGTACTCCAAGTCAGAATCGCTAGTAATTCTTTCCTTGTATTTGCTGGTGTACAAACAGATAGCTTTATCATGCTATTAATAAGCCAATCCAAAAATTAAGCTAGCTGCTATGCTAGTAAAATAGGTGCTTGGAAGACTCTAGCTGTACAAAGGGCTCATCGTGCTTGAAAAAAGGGGAGAAGAGTAACATCCTTTTCTCCCCTTTTTTGTTGATTAGCTAGGCTGTCTTAACAACAGTTGCAAGGAGTACAACAACAGCCACCTAAGAGGCTTGTGTCTCTAGCACCAAGTCTAGCATGCTCTAAACACTGTGAATATTTATGTGTTTTTTCCATGATTACATATAGGTTAGATTAAAAAATTGGTGGCGTATCAATCGACAAAAAAGTAGTAACACGCTCACCCCCTTGGGGCTTTGCTTGGACACGCACCGTGACGAAAAACATCAATCACAGCAACGAATTCCATCCAAGAACCCATCTCCCCTTCAGTGTATGCATACGGATGCAAGTATATATTTTAAAAACTAAAATGCAAGGACTCAAAGAAAAGTATCCCCCCTTTTACTGAATATCCTAGCCCTATTCAGGCTTGTGATGTTATAGCATTTTATTCAGCCTCTCTTTAACATTTCTTGAAAACAGAGTACCTTAATGAAAAGAGGATAATCTCATCATAGGCTACAATTCATCTAAACTTTTTTACGCCTAATCTCATGATGTAATGAGACTATGGCAAATAGTGGCTAAACCATACCCCTATTGCCTTTAAAAGGGCCTAAAAGTGCATTTTTCAAGAGCCTCATAACGTTCTTAAAAACTTACTGGCCAGAAAGTTGGACTGTTTATATGGTGTTGAGATAGCCCTGATCTACAGAAAGCATCTTACTCCGGCTACTTCGAACGGCTAGTTGGTCACAGCGTTCATTTTCTACATAGCCTGCATGGCCCTTAATCCAACAAAAAGTAATACGGTGTTGCTGGTACACCTTCCAAAATCGCTTCCAGAGATCTGCATTCTTTTTGCCCCTGAATCCCTTCTGCAACCAAGACATAAGCCAACCTTTCTGTACAGCCTCGATTACATATTTAGAATCTGAGTAGATTGTGACATCTTGGCCTATCCTTTTTATAGCCTCCAGTCCTACAATGACTGCCAGTAATTCCATACGGTTGTTGGTAGTTAGCTGAAATCCTTCTGAAAGTTCTTTACGACGATTTTGATACTGCAAGACTACGCCATACCCTCCTGGTCCTGGATTGCCCCGGGATGAACCATCTGTATGAATAGTGATCAAACTAAAAGGTGGGTCTTCAGCAATTTAACAGCTATCGAGAGTATAACAATGCCCATCGCTTTATGAATAATATTGACACATAGCTTACCTAGAGTGCGTTCAAGCCATGCAGAATAGCGTATAACACCATACACAAAAATAAGGTTAGCCCATATGGCGCACAAAATATTGATGGTATCATATTCTGCTTTCAGCGCAAGTAGTGCGATCAGCGTGCCCGTACCGGACACAATGGGAAATGCCAAAGGTACGATAGAGGCCATGCCATCATTGTCTAGCGAAATATGGAAGATATTAACATCCAAGATCATCTCTAGCCCTAGGATGAATAATATGATGCCACCTGCTACTACAAAAGAGGGAATATCAATAGAAAAAAGACGCAGTAGCGATGGGCCCAAGAATAGAAAAGTCAGCATAATGACACTAACAGCAATCATTGTTTTGCGTAAGTGAATGCCCCCTGATCGCTCCCTTATACGCATTATGATGGGTATACTACCCAGTATATCCAAGACCGCAAAGAGTATCCAAAAACAAGACAACGTCTGCTGCCAATCAAAGCCAGAAAAGAAAAAATATACACTATTCATGATAAAAGATATTTGATACCACTAAAATCGACTTTGCTCAAGCAGGACATTTCCAGACGCTACTGTATTTACCCAGGGCGTAAGGAAGGCACACAAACTTAAGTAATAAAACCTGTGAATTGCATCAAACGGCGTACAGAGTCGCCTCTTATGCAAGCTTAATAAAACCAGTTTCATCAGATTTAGGGCGCTGTTACGCATGTCAAAATACACTTATGAATTACCTTCACAAGGGTTTATTGGCGTATACTTATCAGCTCGTATTTTTGGCATGTTTCACGTGGAACATTGATTAGCAAGCCACATAATAAATACTAAAGGACGTTTACATGTTTACAACATACGACATCATCGTGGTAGGTGCAGGCCACGCGGGTTGTGAAGCAGCAGCAGCAGCGGCTAAAATGGGCTCCAAGATCCTCTTGGTGACCATGAATATGAATGCCATTGCCCAGATGTCTTGTAATCCTGCTATGGGTGGGATTGCCAAAGGGCAAATTGTACGAGAGATTGATGCACTGGGGGGCATGTCAGGCATCATTGCCGACCAATCGATGATTCAATTTCGTATGCTGAATCAATCCAAAGGGCCAGCCATGTGGAGCCCCAGAACCCAAAACGACCGCACGCGGTTTGCAGAGGCATGGCGCTTGGCTTTGGAAGCTACGTCCAATGTCGATTTTTGGCAAGAAATGGTACGAGAAATCATCGTTCAAGATGGCCAGGTAGTGGGCGTCAAGACGGGTATGGGGCTGGAGATCAGGGCCAAAGCCGTCATCCTCACCAATGGTACTTTCCTGAACGGCCGCATCCACATTGGAGAGAAACAGTTTGGAGGGGGTAGGACCGGCGAAAGAGCGGCCACTGGCCTAACCGAACAACTAGTAGCCATGGGTTTTGAGGCGGGAAAGATGAAAACAGGTACCCCTCCACGAGTAGATGGCAGAACGTTGGACTACCACAAAATGGAAGAGCAACGAGGTGATGACCAGCCTGGTAAGTTTTCTTTTCTTAACACCACTCAGCCCCTAAAGCAACAAAAAAGCTGCTTCATTACATATACCAACAAAAGCGTTCATCAAATTTTAGAAAGTGGATTTGACCAGTCACCCATGTTCAGCGGACGAATTCAGGGCCACGGGCCACGGTACTGCCCATCTATTGAAGACAAGATTACCCGCTTTGCAGAACGAGAGCGACACCAAATCTTTGTGGAACCAGAAGGTTGGCATACGGTAGAGATCTATGTCAATGGATTTTCTACTTCCTTGCCCGAAGCTGTACAACGCAAAGCGTTGCAAGCCATACCGGGCTTCGAGAAGGCCAAAATGTTTCGCCCAGGCTATGCCATCGAGTACGACTATTTCCCAGCCACACAACTTCAATCTACGCTAGAAACACACCTGATAGCGAATCTTTATTTGGCAGGCCAAATCAATGGCACCACAGGCTATGAGGAGGCTGCTTGTCAGGGATTAATGGCAGGCATTAATGCGCACCAAAAGGTTAACGAGCTGCCTCCCCTTGTCTTATCCAGGGCCGACGCATATATCGGTGTGTTGATCGATGATTTGACGACAAAAGTCATCGACGAGCCTTACCGCATGTTTACATCTAGGGCTGAATTCCGCATCTCGCTACGTCAAGACAATGCTGACCTACGTCTGACGCCCATCGGGCACCAACTGGGTCTAGCCTCGCATGGACGCATGCAGCAAGTACAGAGGCAGCAAACGGATACTGCCCAATTGCTAGAAGCGCTAAAGACCTGGAAACTTACCCCAGCACAAATGAACACACCCCTTAAACAGGTCGAGTCTAGTCTGCTTCAAGAAAAGCAAGCTGCTTTTCAGCTACTCAAAAGACCCGAACTTGGCTGGGAAATACTCAAAGCAGCAGACGAAACACTAGCGCAATATTTACAGCAGTACGATAAGTCTACACTAGAACAAGTAGCAATACAGGTAAAGTATGAGCGATACCTACAGAAAGAGCAGGAACTAGTAGAGAAAACACAACGACTAGAAGATTACAAACTTCCTGTGCATTTTGACTATGATCACATTCAAGCGCTATCGGCCGAAGCTACAGAAAAGCTAAAAAAGATCAGGCCCGCTACGCTGGGACAAGCTTCTAGAATTAGTGGCGTATCACCAGCCGATGTTTCTATCCTCATCGTTTATTTGGGTCGATAAGGCCAGTAGTCCGTTGCACAGGAGGGCGTTTTGCCGTAATACCATAGATGTTATAAGACAGCGCTAGCATGGAACGAAGGAATGACGCAATATTGCATCAATCGAGACTAACTGCTAATCCGTTAACAACGTAGCATTTGACAAATGCTCTCCTCTCTGTAGCTTCCAAAGATTGGCATAAAAGCCATCTCGCTGCAGCAAGGCTTCATGGGTACCCCGCTCTATGATCTGCCCTTGCTTGAGCACAAAGATATGATCTACTTGTTTGACGGTAGCCAGGCGATGCGCAATGAGCAACGTGGTCCGGCCCCGGCTAATACGAGCCAATGATTGCTGGATAGCCAACTCCGTGGCATTGTCAACCGCAGAAGTAGCTTCGTCAAGAATTAAGATAGCTGGGTCTTGAACCAATGCCCTAGCAATGGTGAGACGCTGCTTCTGGCCAACAGAAAGAACTTGACCCCGTTCTTCGATCCATGTGTCGTACCCCTGAGGAAGATGCATGATAAACTCGTGAGCAGCTGCATTCTTAGCAGCCTGTATGATCTGTTGCTGGGTAGCAGCCGGGAAACCATAGCTGATATTTTCTGCAATGGTCCCCTCAAAAAGAAATGGATCTTGGCTTACAAATCCGATCTGCCTCCGAAGATTCTCCAGCGAAAGGGTTCTTAATTCTTGTGTATCAAAAAAGATCTCACCTGCTGTGGGAAAATGAAATCCTAGCAAAAGCTTGAGCAACGTGGATTTTCCAGCTCCCGTAGCCCCTACAAAAGCAACGGTCTGCCCCGGTAAAATGGAAAAAGAGAGCTGGTTTAGGATAGGCGCATGTTGTTGATAGCTAAAGCTAACCGAAGAAAACGTTATTTTCCCTTGCAATTGTATAGATCTATCGGGTGATGATTCTGTAGGAAGCCGAAGGAGTGGTAACATGCGGGCTGCAGAAGCCGTCACGCGCTGAAAATTGATCATGATCTCTGCCATGTTTACAAATGGCGAGAGTAGACGCTGGGCAAGAAAAACAAGTGTACTGTAAGCGCCTACATCCAGTTGTCCTCTTACAACAAAAAATCCGCCATAGAGTAGGGTGACCATGAATCCCCAAAGCACAGCAAATCGCAAGACAGGAGAGACCAATGCATGCCATCGGATAGCATTAAAATTGGCTTCTTGATATGCTCTACTGGCCTTTTCAACCTTGGTAGCCTCAAGCCGCTCAGCCACTAGACTCTTCACAGTAAACATGCCCAATAGACTATTGGTCAACCGAGTTTCTAGAGCGCCTGCTTCTTGACGCACTGTGAGGTAGAGCGGACCCAGCTTACCCTGAAAGAATAAATTGCCGTAGATAACTAGCGGAAGAGGCAAAACGACCAATAAAGCTACTTTGGGAGCCAATAGGAAGAAGGTCACACTAGTCAGTAGCACCGAACAAAAAAACCCAATGATGCTATCGATCCCTTCTTCAAAAAAGAGTTCCAGCTGATTGATATCCTCATTGAGGATAGAAAGTAAGTTCCCCGTTTTTTGTTGTGCAAAGGACGGTATCGTACTTCTTTGTATATGTTTAAAAGTAGCCATACGGAAATCATGCTGCAGGCGTTGCGCAAGGGACCACCACCTGATAGAGTGTCGGTACTCAAACAAAGACCCCACCGCGTAGACCATAACTGTCAACAGTCCTAGTAAAAGCATCTGTGTTGCTAAACTAGTCAAGCCCAATCTGGCTAGCCATGACTTTTCTCTTTCTACTATAGTATTAATTGCTAGCCCCAGCAAGATTTCTGGCACAACATCTATACACTTACTAAGGAAAGAATAAAGCGCTGCTATCGCACAATCCTTACGCCAGGAGCGTATGCAACGAAGTAGCTGAAAAAAGGAATGAAGCGCCTGATTCTGCATGATTGTCAGCTAAGCATAAAAACCCGAATGGAAGCCGTAGCTTGCCTACGAGCTGCAAAAGCACTAGATGGGTTGCTGCAAAAAAACTAAGTATTTTATGCAAAAACACAGCAAAGGTATTGTTTTATCTTAATTTGCGGCGTTGATTTGAAGTGAATATCATTGAATCGTTTGCAAACATGTCTCTTAAACCAAATAACCGTCCTTTCAGGATACTGTACTGGATACCGGTCCTAACTATTTTGGGACTCCTCAGCTACTCATGTGCTCGTATCGTGGCACTAGAAGGAGGCCCCAAAGACACCACGCCCCCACAACTCACCAAGACATATCCTGCGCAAGAAGGTACAGAGTTTAAGGGCAAGATTATTAAGCTAGTCTTTAACAAAGACATTGAGGTGAACGACATCTACAACCAGCTCGTAGTAACCCCTAGATTGCCTAATCCTAATCTAGAGAATAAGCCTAGCTATACACACAGCGTTCGGGGCAATACGCTCAACTTAAGACTACAAGTCCCCTTAGAAGAGGGTACAACCTATACATTCCATTTTAATGATGCGATCAAGGACACAACAGAGGGTAATATTGCAGAGGATATCGTACTCACTTTCAGTACTGGAGACTATGTAGACGCCATGTACGTAACCGGACAGGTAAAACACCTCATGACCGGCCAATCAGCTTCTAATGCACTAGTTTCCCTGTACAAAGCCGATAACGAGAACCTCAATATTCTAAATAGCCCACCTGACTATCTGAGCAAAACGGACGAGGCAGGTAAATTTAAACTGGATCATGTAAAGAAAGGACAGTACTATATATATGCAGGTACTCCCAAAGAAAGTCAACTAACCGTTGACCCAGGTACCGATGAATATGGCTTTTTGAAAGATCTTATCGATTTGACAACAACATCTGTAGACGATGTGATGCTATCTATCCTAAAAGCCGATGTCAGAGCATTCGAACTACAGTCTCAGCAACCCCAGAATCAGTGCTTTGAGTTACGCTTTAGCAAACCCGTAGTAGACTATGCGTTGACCTTAGTAAAAAAATCCAATGAACTTCAAGAAGAGGCAGTATTGCACAGCAATTTGGTAGAAGACAAGCGGGTCATTAGGGTATATAATACATTGGGGCTATTAACAGAAGATGGCATAGAAGCCCTCTTAACTGCCAAGGATGTCCTGGGAACAGTGATTGAGGAAACCGTTACCCTTCATTTTAAAGAAAGGTATGGAGAAAACATCCCTGCCTCTTATGCTTTTCATCCTAGTTCTGGAGCGTCCATTCGCCCTGCTTTTGTAGGTACCATGACCGTCGATCAACCTGTCGAAACAATCGTGGCAGACCGCCTAGCGTTTATCTTGAACGGAAAGGAAATAGTAGAACTTGACAAACAAGACCTGAAGTTCAATGCGCAACGGGACGTCATTACCATCACAAAGAAGCTAGATCTTAGCACACCAACGCAACAGACAAATGAAAATGCAGAACATGAACCAGTAGACAAGATAGCCTTGCAAATGGCAGAAGGAGCTTTTGTAACGGTAGCGGGAGATAGCAGCAAAGCCATGCAATATGTATACACATTCAAGGATCCCAAAGAACAAGGCACCATAAGCGGCAAAGTAACTACCGAAGCACCAGGCTTTATCGTTCAGCTGCTCGACAAGGAGCACAACGTAGTTGACTCGATTAAGAATGAACACAACTACCAATTCAAAGCAGTAGACCCAGGAAGTTACAAGGTACGCCTACTGGTACTCCAAGACAAAGAAGGAGCATGGCACTTTGGCAACATTCACAAACGGCAAGAACCTGATCCAGTGGTAGTGTATCCAGCCGATGTGGCTGTCATTGCGAACTGGGAAATCGAGGGTATTGACTTTGTTTTCTAAAAAGTATGACCGAGCATATTTGGATCCAACAACGCTTGTTCTACCTCGTAGTGAGTATTTGCACACACCACCCATCAAGATAACTGCCTACACATTGCACATTTTCAAGAGCATAGCTTGCTATTGCAAAGGCAAGATGCTAGCTTCTCGGTAAGAACGATAAATCAATACGATTTTTTAAAAAAACAAAGTTTTAACTTTTACAAAAAGCAGCAAAGCTGTGATCAGCACAGGCTTGTATAGAAATTCCTATCCTAGCGCCACCCACCCTTCAAGTTAATGCGCCTAGCACTGAAATGCACCCTAAATGAGCCAATTTGAATAGGGCCAGATAAGTCGGCGGGGCCTCAAGGCCATTAAGCGATAAAGGTTAGCTCTTGTACATTATAGTGCTTGATCGCACAATCTATATGTTTGACCACCAGTTGGCCTGCAGCGTTTATTCCTTGGATGGTACCTCTAAAAACATGGTTAGTATCTTGAAAAGTATGCACTTCGTGGAGCCAGTACATATTATGAAGATAAGCCGCTCGCAAAGAAGCAATCCCCTGTCTTTGGAGCTGTAGGTAGTTACGCTCCAAGCTTACCCAAAGTTGTTCAAGCAGCTGCGGTAAGTGAAAAGTGCGCTGACAAATCAACGATAAAGAAGTAGCACTAGGTAAATTGAACGACAACTGATTGATATTGAGCCCTATACCGATGATGGATATCTTAAACCTGCCCCTTTCAAGCGTGTTCTCGATCAGTATGCCCCCCATCTTTTTATCTTGATAGTAAATATCATTGGGCCACTTAATGCGCAGCTCATGGGGGATATACACAGACAATGTCTGTTGAATAGCAAGAGCGGCGATGATATTGAGCTCGAAACTTTGCTGAGGGACTAAAAAAGCCGGGTAAAGGATAATCGAAAGAGTCAGGTTTTTGTTGGGCTCACTATACCAGGCGTGGCCACGCTGTCCCCTGCCCTGGTATTGATGGTCCGTGATGATCGCCGCACCCTCTGGTAAAGTCTGTTTATCTAAATAATGGGCAGCCACGGTATTGGTAGAAGCACAGGCAGCTTTGTAGATGATGTGCTGACCAATAAACTGGGTGCTGGAAGGAGAGATATAATGCAATTTTATACTTTTGTTACGATAACAAAGTAAAGCTTATCATAACTACTAGAAAACAATACCAAGCGAGGTGCTTGTGTAGCCCGTAAAAACCAAAAATGCACGTTATGGGCACAAGCCGCCATTAAACAGGGCAGCAACAGTGCGAGTAGTGGCTTGATTATCTTTAATATTTAAAAACTGGCTTATGAGTACAGGTAGAAAAAATTTACCCCCAACACCCAATACACAGTCTTGGGTCATCATGATACTATTAACCATCATCCTAGGTACGCTCTACCTCAGTAGGACAAGTTCCACCATTCCTATATCTGAGCATCGGTTTGAGACTATGTTGCTGCGCGGTGAGGTCCAAGAGGTCGTACTCATCGTTAATAGAAACATAGTAGAAGTGAAAGTTAAGCCAGAGGTGCTTGCCAAAGAGCCTTATAAAAGTGAACGAGAGCAACAGGGGTATCCCATGACCATGGGGAAGCAAACGCCTGTCTATACTTTTAGGACTCCCTCTGTGCGCGTATTTAATGATAATTTCAAAGCACTAGAGGCTCAGATAGCACCAGAGAAGAAAATAGGATACACCACGCAAGAGCCTTACGACATAGCCAGTCTCATCAACTGGGGTTTTGGCGCCTTTCTTCTCGTTGGGTTCTGGTTCTTGATGCGTCGGATGGTAGGGGGAGGACCAGGTGGACAAATATTTAATATCGGCCAGTCAAGAGCGGCGCTTTTTGACGCAGAGAAAAGTGTCAAAGTGACGTTTGCGGATATAGCTGGGCTGCACGAAGCCAAAGAGGAGGTAATGGAAATCGTCGAATTCCTGAAGAACCCCGAAAGGTTTACCAAACTAGGAGGGAAAATACCAAAAGGAGCACTTTTGATAGGCCCTCCCGGTACCGGAAAAACTTTGTTAGCCAAAGCAGTAGCAGGGGAGGCAGGTGTACCGTTTTTTTCTTTGTCAGGATCAGATTTTGTAGAAATGTTTGTGGGTGTAGGGGCAGCACGTGTCAGAGACCTCTTTAATCGAGCTAAAGGAAAAGCACCTTGCATTATTTTCATCGATGAGATCGATGCGGTAGGTAGGTCAAGAGGACGTGGTCAAATGCCTGGTGCCAATGATGAAAGAGAGAATACACTTAATTCCTTGTTGGTAGAGATGGACGGCTTTGCCACTGATTCTGGGGTCATCATACTGGCTGCTACCAACAGACCGGATGTACTAGACCAGGCCCTCTTGAGACCTGGTCGATTTGATCGACAGATTAGTCTCGATAAACCCGATATTGTAGACAGAGAGGCGATCCTGAAAGTACATATCAAGGCCTTACAGCTGGCTCCGGATGTAGATGCGGCTAAACTAGCCGCACAAACACCTGGATTTGCCGGAGCAGAGCTTGCCAATATCTGTAACGAAGCGGCACTCATTGCTGCCAGAAGGTACAAGCAAAGCGTAGATATGGCTGACTTTCAAGATGCTATAGACCGGGTCATTGGGGGGCTAGAGAAGAAGAATAAGATTATATCGCCCCAAGAAAAAGAGATTGTAGCATACCATGAAGCAGGACATGCCGTAACAGGCTGGTTCCTAGAGCACACTCACCCACTTGTCAAGGTGAGCATTGTACCTAGAGGGGTTGCTGCTTTGGGTTATGCGCAGTATCTACCCAAAGAACAATTCTTATACCAAACAGAGCAACTGCTGGACGAGCTATGTATGTTACTAGGGGGAAGGGCCGCGGAGGAGCTTGCCTTCGGCAAAATATCGACAGGTGCCCTAAGCGACCTAGAGCAGGCGAGCAAAATGGCTTATAGCATGGTAAGCATCTATGGCATGAATAAAAAAATTGGCCATATTTCCTTCCATAACCCACAACAAAGCGAGTACAACTTTACCAAGCCTTACTCAGAGTCCACAGCCAAGACGATTGACGAAGAGGTGAGAGACATCATAGAGAAAGCCTATAATCATGCCAAAAAGTTATTGCAAACTAAAAATAGAGAACTAGAAACGGTAGCGCAGGCACTATTAACGAAAGAGGTCATCTTTCAGCAAGGCCTAGAGCAGATGATCGGTAAGCGACCTTATAGCAGCAAAGAAGGGAAAGAAGTTTCTCCTTCAGAGGCCAACAGGACCGAGGTGATCGATGCAACAGCTCCCGAATAAGCATATATGCTACGAGGGCTACAGACCTAAACCACATTTAATCTAGAACTGGAGTTACATAGTTGGGTCTTAATAACTCACTTCCAAGCAAAGTATACGTAGTTTGCCCTCGCCGATGGCGTGCCTTTTGGTCTGCTACGCAGATTTGAGTAGAGATATTTTCCGCAATGTGGAATTGTCGCCTTGGTGCAGAGTGCGTCAAGAAATCCGCAGCCGCAGGCTGTTAAGGGGCATCTGCTGTTTGAGGTCCGAAGGACCGAGTTTAGATCCGTGCTCACAACCACAGCGAATGATTTTTTGGGTTTTCCGTGTTTAGTGCATCCAAGGAAAAAAGTAAGGCCCCGCCGGCGAGGTGATTCTCATTTTCTGCAGGGCTTTGAAGAGAAACTATGTTTTTCTTGAATTTTTTGCTACCCTATTTTTGAGATAAATTCCCGAATAGCACTCTTAGTATCTGAGGTAACTTCTCTTCCTTAAGAGGCAACTACAATACTGATCAAACTGTGAATACAAGATTGGATTTCTTTGATACTGTCTGCAAGATAGTCAAACACATTCCTCCAGGACGGGTCACTACGTATGGAGCTGTTGCCCACTGTTTGGGAGCTAAAGGTAGCGCTCGGATGGTAGGATGGGCCCTAAATCAAGCCATGCATCGACCCGATATTCCGGCGCATCGAGTCGTAAACCGACATGGCTTACTTACAGGAAGGCACCACTTTGTGGGAGCACTGAGTATGGAGCAGCGTCTTGCCGAGGAGAACGTACAAGTCCACAACAATCAGGTACAAGAGTTCGACCAACTCTTCTGGGACCCAGCACAAATAGGCGAACAACTGGAGTAAGCGATGCTTCAGATCGAGTCGCTCTCTAAGAACTTAATAACTTCTTTTCTGAGTGTTTGCAGTTCGTTGGTGTGAGCGCACCTGGCCAGAACACCAAGAAGCTTGTTGTAACGCTCCAGTAGGCCAGTATACTTCTTCTCGAGCTTCAACAATTCGGCAGTGTCTCGGTCTGCATAATTGATAGATCCCTCGCCCATTTCATCAACTTCTTCTTTCAACTCAGCAAAGTCTATCGAGAAATTGTAATGGATAATATTACCAACTGTTCTAATAAACTCATAACTTAGTTCAGGATCTCCGAACCTGTTATAAAGCGTATTTCTACTAATTCCAAGGCGCTCTGACAGCTTTTTCAAGGAAAAGCCGCTTTTCCTGACAGCATCCTCGACGATTTCTCCTCTATGTTCTCGCATAATAGTAAATTTGAGGATAACGGAGATAAGTTGTAAAAACGTATTTCTATCAAAAACAATCAAACAATCACGGGTATAACGCACTACTGTTTTCGAAAGACAATAATGTATCTAGGCAGCTAACGGCACGGAACAAGGCCAAGTGCTTTATACCATTTATCCGTATGACACAAATCAATATGGCCTATGAAAGCACCCCAAAAAGATACAGAAGCACATAGCGCTCGCCTACAATACGGAATACAACTACATCCTCGAGTTTTACTAGCGCCAAAATAAGTACTAATTTCAAGATTTGGGGCAAAAAATAGGCAAGTAGCCTATCCACTAAAAGTGGCGAAAATAGTGTTTAGACAGCATGGTTCGGACACACACATGCTTGACTTGCGTATCTAAAGAGGCACTATGCGCCTTAATTACCGCAATACGATGACTGTATGTAAGCAAAATAAGTCTACAAAAAAGCTTATCCGAACTATGTGGATCGCTTTTTTATGCTTTCTGGGCATAGCCCCGCTGTATTTCTTTACGGTCAAGATCAACCTTTGGAATCTTTATGGCACACTGCCTTCTCTAGCTGTGCTAGAAAACCCCAAAAGCGATCTTTCTTCGGAGTTGTACGCATCAGATGGCGTCTTACTCGGTAAATACTTTAGAAATAATAGAAGCTCTGCAACGTATGAAGGAATTTCTCAAAGTGTAATCAATGCTTTACTAGCTACGGAAGACTGTAGATTTGAAACCCATGCTGGTATTGACCTCAAAGGACTCTATAGAGTTCTTGTGCTTTCCATTCTCCTGCAAAAAAACAAAGGAGGTGGGAGCACGCTAACACAGCAGCTGGCTAAGAACCTATTTAAGACTAGGAGTGAGAGATATAAAGGACTTCTTAGTAATATACCCCTGATCAAGACAGCTGTTTTAAAAACCAAAGAGTGGATTGTAGCGACGCAGCTTGAGCAAGCCTATACAAAAAAGGAAATCATCACGATGTACCTGAATACCGTCAACTTTGGAAGCAATGCGCTAGGTATCAAGGTGGCTGCTAAGACTTACTTCAATACTACACCCGACTCGTTAAGCATAGAACAAGCTGCCTTGCTAGTAGGGCTCCTGAAAGCCCCCTCTTACTACAGCCCTATTAAATATCCAGAGAGAGCACGCAAAAGGAGAAATAGGGTGCTAGCACAGCTTTATAAATACCAGCTAATAACGCCAGAAGATTACGAGCAGTTAAAACCCCAGCCCATTGCACTGGAATACAAGATAGAAGATCACAACGTGGGATTAGCTACCTATTTCCGATCCGCTATTCGCGATTTTCTACTACAATGGGCACATCAACATGGTTATGATCTGTTTGCAGACGGTTTAAAAATACATACAACTATCGATAGCCGCTTACAGGAACATGCTGAAACAGCGGTTACAACACACATGCAGGTATTGCAGCAAAGCTTCGAGAAGCACTGGGAAGGAGCCAATCCATGGATTGACCAAGAGGGAAACGAAATGGATCGTTTTATTGAAACAGCAGCCAAACGTACAACATATTATAAACGTCTTGTAGAAGAATATGGAGTAGATGAAGATACGATCAGCGCTTTCATGCATACACCAGTAGCTACCAAGCTATTTTCCTGGGAGGGAGAAATAGATGCAGTCATGAGTCCCATCGATGTGCTTCGATATAACAAAAGACTACTTCATACTGGTTTTATGGCTATGGAGCCACATACAGGGCACATCAAGGCCTGGGTGGGAGGCATCGACTACAAGCATTTTCAGTACGACCATGTCATGCAAGGCAAGCGGCAACCTGGCTCTGCATTTAAGCCTATCGTATATGCCGCTGCCATTGACAATGGGTACATGCCTTGGCAAGAAGTAGTAGATGCACCCGTCACCTTTAGCGTACCAGGTGATCCTCCCATTTGGATGCCACGCAATTGGAACAAGAAGTACACAGGTAAGAAAATGACCCTACGTCAAGCCATGGCAAGATCCGTAAACTCGATCACGGCATATCTAATGAAGCAGCTTGGGCCAGCGCTGGTGGTAGACTATGCCAGAAGACTAGGGATCAAGAGTCCTTTGGATCCAGTACCTTCTTTGTGTCTAGGATCTGGCGATGTGTCTGTTTACGAGCTGGTAGGGGCTTATAGCACTTTCATGAACAAGGGCGTTTGGACAGCCCCGCTATTCATTACCCGTATTGAGGACAAGAATGGCCGGGTGCTGGAGACGTTTACGCCCCAAAAGCAAGAGGCCGTTAGCGATAAAACTGCTTATTTGATGCTACACATGCTCAAAGGTACCATAGAAGAACCGGGCGGCACCTCTAGAGGAATCACACAAGCCATCCGGGAAGAAAATGAGATTTGTGGAAAAACGGGTACTACTTCCAATCAGTCTGATGGGTGGTTTGTCGGTATGGCGAGAGGCTTGTGTGCCGGTGTTTGGGTGGGAGGAGAAGACCGATGTATTCACTTCAGAAATTTAGGTCTAGGGAGTGGAGCACGCACAGCCCGACCCATATGGGAAAAATTTATGCTTAGTATCTATGCAGATCCTGAACTACCTTACGAGAAAGGTCCACTGACTGACTACGCACGCCCTGACGACTTAAGCATCCCTACGCAACCCCATGAGGAGGATCTTAAAACAACACCTTCAACCCAGGAAGTAATTCATACAGACGCTATAAGCGTAGAGGAATCTACAGCAGATACAGACCTAAATAAAGAGGTAGATATAAAACTAGATGTGAATAAGATATTCTGAATACACATGGAAGTAACCCGATACACACCCAAGGATGTTCGCTCGCTGGCTAAGCAACCTGGTGTGTATCGCTTTTACAATCAACAAGGGGAACTCATCTATGTCGGCAAGGCAAAAGATCTAAGAAAACGGGTGAGTAGTTATTTCGGCAATTCCAAGCAACATAACCTCAAAACCCGTAGGATGGTGACCGAGATAGCAACCATTGAATATACCATTGTAAACTCCGAGTATGAAGCTTTGCTGCTAGAGAATAACCTGATCAAGAAGAATCAACCTCGATACAATATTCTTCTCAAAGACGGTAGGACCTATCCCTACATCTGTATCACCCAAGAGCGCTTCCCTAGGGTAATCCCCACACGCAAAGTATCTCCTCAGTTAGGTCAATATTATGGTCCGTTCACTGATCTTAGGGCCATGTATCGCATCTTGTCATTAATCAAACAATTATACCCGCTACGAACGTGTGCCCATAACTTATCAGAAAAGAGTGTGACCACAGGCAAGTTTAAAGTCTGCTTAGAGTACCACATCGGTAACTGTAAAGGGCCTTGTGAAGGATTACAGGACGAATTATCTTACAACCAAGACATAGGGCAAATCAGGCACCTGCTAAAAGGCAATCTGGGTGCCATTAACAAAGATCTAAAAGAAAGAATGCACCAAGCCTCCCATGCACTAGCGTATGAAGAAGCACAAGCATGTAAAGAAAAATTAGACGCCTTGACAGCCTACCAAGTCAAATCATTGGTCATCAATCCTAAAGTAGGCGACCTAGATGTGTTTGGTATGGTGTCTGACAAATATGGTGCTTTTGTGAGCTATCTGCAGATCAAGAGCGGATCGATCACCTTCACGCAGACGGTAGAACTGAAGAAGAAGTTAGACGAAGCGGACAGCGAGCTACTACCACTAGTGATCCTGAATTTTAGAGAAAAATACAACAGCGAAGCCAAAGAAGTATTGACCAACCTGCCCCTGTCGATCAGTATCGATACCCTGTCGCTGATAGTACCCAAGATAGGAGATAAGAAAAAGCTCGTCATGCTAGCCGTTAAGAATGCACTTTTCTTTAAAAAAGAGCGGTTCACCAAGAATGAGCAATACCAAAAGAAAGCCAACAAAACACTCGTTTTACTGCAACAAGATCTGCAACTCCAACACCTCCCCCTGCACATCGAGTGCTTCGATAACTCGAATCTTCAAGGAAGTCATCCAGTAGCATCTATGGTATGCTTTAAGCACGGTAAGCCAGCTAAAAGTGAATATCGCCATTTTAATATCAAGACCGTCACAGGGCCCGACGACTTTGCCTCGATGCGTGAGGTAGTGCATAGGCGATACAAGAGGCTGGTGGACGAAAAACAAGACTTGCCCGACTTGATCATGATTGATGGAGGCAAGGGACAACTCAGTGCTGCTGTGACAGCACTGAAATCAGTAGGCATCTATGGCCAAGTACCTATCATTGGCATCGCCAAGAGGCTGGAGGAGATATATTATCCAGAAGACCCGTATCCGATGCATATCAGCAAGCAAGCTGCTTCCTTAAAGCTCGTTCAGCAAATACGCAATGAAGCCCACCGTTTTGCAATCTCTTTTCATAGAAACAAACGCAGTAAAACAAGCCTCCAAAGTGAACTAGAAGCCATTCCTGGGGTAGGACCACAAACGATCCGTAAGTTGTTGTTACACTTCAAATCTGTCAAAAATATCAAAGAAGCCAGCGAAGAAACATTGGCCAAACACATCGGGAATAAAAAAGCTGCTTTACTCAAATCGGCATGGGCATAAGAGCGCCATTGATGACTGCTGGCGACTAGACGTAAAAAGACAAAATGCGCCCCGCACACGTGGATTGCGCGGTACTTCAGTGCCCGATACGGGACTTGGCGCGCTCGCTGGCCTATATTTCGGGGTCAAGATACGCATTCATCAATGCAAAGCAAATCATTCAGCATTTTTTCTACCGCGCTAGAAAATGTCGCCTTGGTGGAGAGTGCGTCAAGAGATACGCAAGCCGTGGCTTGCCCAGCGAGGGGGTACTGCTCTTAATCTCGCCAACTAAAAATTAAAAAGCCCCCTGCAATGAATTGCTACAACCCAACGCAGTAGTGATATCACAAGAAGAGATCGAGTATATCAACAAAATTTCATATTTTTGTGCCTTGGCGTTAGGAATATAACGTAATGCCTACCTGACCAAGACCACGCAATGGCTAAGTTGAGAATACTTTATGCTTCTAGTGAAATAGCCCCTTTTCTTGCGACTTCTTCTGTTGCTGATTTTGTGAGAAGGCTCCCCCAGTATATGCAAGAGAAAGGTCTAGAAATCAGAATATTAGTCCCTAGGTTTGGTCTGATTAATGAAAGAAAAAATAGGCTCCATGAGGTAGTAAGGCTATCAGGCATGCATATTGCAGTACATAGTGATGCAAAGCCTTTGATTATCAAGGTAGCTTCTATCCCCAACACCAAACTTCAGGTGTACTTTATCGATAACGAAGATTATTTCAAAAGAAAGGCGGTGTTCTACGACAAGGATAACCATTTCTTTAAGGATAATGACGCAAGAACCGTATTCTTCTGTAAGGGTGTTTTAGAGACAGTAAAGAAACTCGGCTGGGCACCTGACGTTGTTCACTGCCATGATTGGATGACTAGCTTGATCCCTATGTATCTGAAAACAGTCTATCGCCGCGACCCCATCTTCGAAAAATCAAAAGTTATATTTACGCTCTATAACAGACCTTTCTCTTACAAGTTTGATAAGGATTTTGTAGAGAAAGTAAAAATGGTAGGACTGAGGAAAGACAAGCTAGGAGCACTGACTTCTAATGACTTTCAAGGACTGACTCATGCGGGGGCCAAATATGCAGATAGTGTAGTCGGAGCGGAGGTGCTTCAGAATGAACACTTCAAGGATCTACTCGATGACAAGGCTTTGCGCTACATAGAAAACACCGAGGAAGGGCTAGAGGCTTACTACAAACTTTATAAAAAGCTAACACGTACCTAGCAAAAAACAAAACCTAGTTAGTTGCCCCTTAAGAAAGGGAAATTGCATCAATGATAACGTGTGCAGTAATATTTTTACCCGAATTTTATCTAAAAAAGACTAGCGAAAAACGCAAGAAAAGTGTGATTTCCCTTCAAAACCTTGCAGAAAATGCAAAAAGTAGGCAAAAAGATCGGTCGCTGTGGTTACGAGCACGGATCTAAACTCGGCCCTTCGGCCCTCAAACAGTAGATGCCCCTTAACGGCCTACGGCTGCGGATTTCTTAACGCGCTCTCCACCAAAGCGACAATTCTCCGTTACCTCATCTCTAAGATACTGTAGTATTCAAAGGACCCGCCTAGGGGATTAGGGCGTGAGCTTAGCGCTGCGTCAGGCGCAAAGCGAGGCACTGTCTGAGCACACCTTCGGTGTGCAAGTTTGGCTCGTCTGCGCCTAAGAGCAAGCCAAGGCAGTCCGGTTCCCTCAGCGGTGACTTTTTTCGGTTCCTTTTTGTGTGGTAGACAAAAAGGAACGCCCGCCCGGCGAGGGCAAATCACGTATACTTCGCTGAGTACTGTGCTTGGAAGTGAGTTGTTAAGGCTCAACTAGTTAAGTGTGAGTGATCGGTCTTGCAAGAAAGAAGGTCTTGATTCTTGCGACACACTCCTCTCGTCCTAGAAGTTCCATGCTCTGCATGAGGTCTGGACCGGTTCCAGAACCTGTTAGGGCTACTCGTAGTACGGGCATGATGAAGCCCATTTTCACAGACCGGGCTACGGCCAAAGAAGTTAGGATTCCTTTGATAACGTCGCCCTGAAAAGATTGGAGCGCTTCAAGGGGAGCAATGAAGTCCTGTAATACTAAGCGCACCTGAGCATTCCACTTCGTTTCGAGTGCCTTGTCGTCATAGGCGTCTGGCTGGACAAAGAAGTGTCTCCCTTGCTGCCAAAAATCTTGAGGGAAGACTGCCCGCTCTTTTATAAGTTGACAAACCTGAATAGCCTTTTCGTGCGTGTAAGCGATCTTATTTTCTTCTAGTGCTTGGGTCAGGTAGGCAAAAAGGGTCTTATCAGACTTGACTTTTAGGTATTGCTGATTGAACCACTCAGCTTTTTGTATAGCGAACCTGATACCAGACTTACCTACCCTTTCAATGGCGAAGGACCGAATAAGGTCTTCTTTGCTGAAAATCTCTTGCTGGCTACCAGGATTCCAACCCAGCAATGCCATAAAGTTAAGCATAGCCTCCGGTAGGTAGCCTTTCTCGCGAAACCCTGGCGTGTATTCACCTGTATCAGGATCCTGCCAAGCCAGCGGAAATATAGGAAATCCATACTTGTCAGCGTCTCTTTTGCTGAGCTTACCAGTACCTTCAGGCTTAAGGAGTAGGGGAAGATGGGCAAACTGTGGCATCGATCCTTCCCAGCCTAAGCACTGATAGAGCAACACATGGATAGGAGTGGAGGGAATCCATTCTTCCCCTCTGATAACGTGGGTAATCTCCATCAGATAGTCATCGATCACATTGGCAAAATGATAGGTAGGTATTCCGTCTGATTTTATCAAAATCTTATCATCCAGAACGGCGGTAGATACTTTGATCCAGCCCCTGATCAGGTCATGGAAGCGGATGTCTTCTTGATGAGGCACCTTGATGCGGATGACATGAGGTACACCAGCCCGCAACATATCGGCTACTTCCTCTTGGGGCAATGTCAAAGAATTTCTCATCCACCCCCTACTAATAGCATTGTATTGTGGGGCAGCTACTCTAGCAGCCTTCAGTCGCGCACGCATAGCATCCAATTCCTCTGGGGTATCAAATGCATAGTACGCTTTTCCAGCAGCGACCAACTGAGCAGCATAACGTTGGTAAATTGCTTTTCTCTCAGATTGTCTGTAGGGGCCATAAGTACCGCCTTGGGTAGGGCCCTCATCAGCTTCTATGCCTAGCCACTGCAGCGTATTCACAATATAGGCCTCTGCGCCAGCAACAAAGCGTGCCTGGTCTGTATCCTCAATCCTCACGATCAACTTGCCCTGATGTTTCCTAGCAAACAAATAGTTGTACAACGCAGTTCTGACACCGCCGATGTGTAACGCCCCCGTAGGACTTGGTGCAAATCTTACTCTTACCGTTTCTTGCATAGTATTGGCTTTGAAAACACAAAAGTAAGCAATGCGTAGGATGTGTATAGTGAATGCGGACAGGCTAACGTCTCTTTCTTCTGTCCGGAGAGAGTCCTCTTTTTGGGGCCTCTGCAGGGTCTAGTTTAGATGCTCTAGGCCTAAAGCCAGGGCCTTAGCAAGCGCAACCACAACAACAAAGCTTTTTGCTTACTTTTTTACAGGCGAAGGCTTTGAAACTAAGTCTTCTTTCCGTTGCTTTGCTACGCACACGAACGAAATCTGCCCTTTGCATTGTGAATGCGCTGAGATACCTTAATAAATACTTAATACGATATAAGTACCACCTCTTCATGGGAACTTTGGCTACAGTAGCGGCCAATATCCTATCTATCGTCCCTGCACGCCTTATCAAACACGCTTTTGAGCTGATGCAAAAGGGCATAGCAGGCGACCACACTTTGACTGACATCAGTCTCCATGCCAATACTTACAATAGGCTAACGGGAAAAATACTCTTCTACAGCGGGATGATACTACTGGCAACGGTTCTTAGGGGATTGTTTTCTTTTTTAGCACGCTGGCGTATAGCGGTGGCAGGCAAACGCATAGAGTATGCACTCAAGAATGAGATCTATACGCACTACCAAACACTCCCTTTGCGCTTTTATAGAAGGAATAATACAGGCGATATGATGGCACGAATCTCGGAAGATGTGAATCAAGTGGGCATGTATCTAGGACCTGCTATAGCACATGGCCTCAACACCGTCGTTATGCTCCTGATGCTCATTCCCTATATGTTGATAATCAACGCGCACCTAACACGCTATGCAGTACTGCCTATACTCATACTGGCAGCAGGAACTTATTACATTAGTACGCTTATGAAAGAGCGCGCTGAGACAATACAAGATCAGCTTTCGAGACTAACCACTTTTGTACAAGAGTCTTTTTCTGGCATCAGAACGCTACAAGCCTTTGCTCGAGAGGCAAATTCTACTAACGTCTTTGCTGAGCAATGTGACACCTATAAAACGCAATACTTACGCCTAACTACCATCAATGCCATTTTCTTTCCAGTAACAAGAAGTATTATTGGTTTAGGAGCTGTGCTGGTGGTTTTTGTAGGCGGTCAAGCGGTCATCAGCGGAACTAATACACCCGGTAATATTGCTGAGTTTGTCATGTACGTTAACCTGCTAGGGTGGCCCATATTTGCTTTAAGTTGGGTCAATCACATTGTACAAAGGGCAGCAGCCTCTCAAAAGAGGATCAATGAGTTTCTACAAGAGCGAAACCCAATTACTTCTAAGAAATCGCTTAAGAGCCCTATAAAAGGTAGAATTGCCTTTGAAAATGTGAGCCTGATCTACCCTAACTCGGGTATTAAGGCATTACAATCCATTAATCTTGAGATAACTCCAGGAAAAATAGTGGCTATCGTAGGGGCTACAGGCGCAGGGAAATCTACCATTGCCCGTCTCATCAGTCGCCTTGACGACGCAGACACAGGTACCATCACAATAGATGGGATACCTATACAGGACTATGATGTGTCGTTTTTAAGAGAGCAACTAGGCTACGTACCGCAAGATGCATTACTTTTTTCCGATACCCTCAAAAATAATATCGCCTGGGGTAAGCCTCAGGCTACAGATACGCAGATCGCGCAAGCAGCCCAGCTAGCAGCTATTTTTGATAGTATTCAAGCGCTTCCCAAGCAAATGGAAACCATGGTAGGCGAGAAAGGCGCAACCCTTTCAGGTGGACAAAAACAGCGAATTGCTATTGCTAGGGCCCTCATTCGCATACCTAAGATATTGATACTGGATGATTGTCTTTCTGCTGTAGACGCACAAACAGCAAGTCATATCTTGCGTAACATCAAGCATACCATGAAAAAGAGTACTACACTCCTGATTTCTCACAATGTAGTAGCGAGTCAACTGGCTGACCAGGTTTTAGTACTAGAGGAAGGAGTGCTGGTTGAACAAGGCACGCACGAAGAGTTGTTGGCGCATAAAGGCGCTTACTATGCATTGTACAAACAACAGCACACACAATTAGTGTGATTCAAGCAACTTATGTATACCTCTTGTTAAAAACGTCATCATCTTATGAGAAGAGCAATCAAGCTACCCAAGAAAGCCTTCAGTGGTAAAGTTCGGCAGCAACGGCTATCAAAGATTACCTATAAAATATTTGATATTACCAAAAGGGAGCAAGACTTTCTCTTCCTTGTCACGGCATTGCTACTCTTATGCAGCATCGTGACGCCTTACCCCAAGATAGCTATGTGGTTTGGCTTTGCGCTAGCTAGCTATTCAGCTATTGCTAACGACAGTATTCAAACCATAGGCACATTTATAGCTTCCAATGCACACAGGCAGTGGTGGCACTTATGGCTGTTTATGGGCGTTATCTTTATTGGCACTGTAACGTATAGTTGGGTAGTCTACAGTGGAGATGTAAGCTATCAAAAACTAACCGCCAAAGGTTTTGCTGAAGCCCCGCAAACTTTTGATTTTTTACAGCTTTGTTCTCCCATAGCGCTGCTCATACTGACACGTATGCGTATTCCTGTGTCTACCACTTTCTTGCTCCTCAATGTTTTTGCTACAGATGCCGATGCTATGTTTAATGTCTTTCAAAAGAGCCTGTATGGTTACCTCATCGCCTTCTTTACGGCCATCTTCGTCTGGTATCTTACGGCCCGATTTGCGGACCGGTACTTTCAAGGCAAGCCTGGCATAGGTTGGGTCATCTTACAATGGCTTACTAGTGGGCTACTCTGGTCGGTATGGCTCATGCAAGATGCTTCCAATATTGCCGTATTTTTGCCTCGGCAATTAGACCTGTTGGCGCTTCTTATATTCGTCGGATTTATTTTCTCAGGTCTTGGCATCCTCTTTTACTTAAGAGGCGATCGCATGCAGCAGTTAGTTAGTGAAAAAGCAGGTATTAAGGACATCAGGGCGGCTGCACTGGTAGATTTTGTGTATATGGCTACGCTTTTCTATTTCAAAAACTTAAACAACGTGCCTATGAGCACCACTTGGGTATTTATTGGCTTACTGGGAGGAAGAGAACTAGCTATTAGCTTTACCAAAAGGCAAGCCAAGAAGCGAAAGAAAGCCCTACAAAAGAGCATCAAGTTTATTAGAAAAGATTTGCAACATGCCCTCATAGGGCTCATCATATCGGTCATATTGGCTATCCTTGTCAATCCAATTATACGAGTAGCCATGCAAGAAGCCGTATTAAACTTGATACAGCAAGGCAAGGCGTATGACCATGATCAGTAGTCGCTGTAATATTGCGGGCTCATAACTTCTGAAATAGCCAGGCTATCATCCTTAACAGAATACTGACCACCACGCCCGTCATGATAGGTGCATAGAACTTAAAGTTTCCTCTCTCTATGACAATATCGCCAGGCAACCTCCCCAAGCCTAACTTGGATAACCAAGGCCATAGCAAACCTACAACACATAAAATGATACCAACAAAGATCAGTAACCTAGACATGGCAAGTGGCTGGAGGCGAGCGATGTATTTATTTTTTCTGGGCGTACCGCTTGGTAGAATCCAAAGATATAGCCCCCTTAGCAAGAGTAATTTAAGATCCTTTGTTATCTATCTCTATCGTTAAGGCATCTTCAGATACATCATACACTTTGCCATAGATACCCCCAATAGTGACGACTTGCTCTCCTTTTTTGAGCTTCTCTAAGAAGGTTCGCTGTTCTGTCTTTCGCTTCTGTTGCGGTCTAATCATAAAAAAATAAAATACCAACAACATGCTTCCTATCAGGATGAACTGAGACATGGGATTACTCTCTGTGTTGGCCACTTGTAGAAGTAGAGAATTGAACATAATTATTGCTGCATGAATCGGTGGATAAAGTTATTAATAAGCTCTTTAGTGTGAAGAGTACGCCAGATAGGTACTATTCCAACTGTGCGGCCAGTTCATTGGCGTCCTGCAAGAGCTGCTGTGCTTTGCTGATCGTTGCATCAATCACTTCTTGGCTAGCAGCTTTGGCTTGACTCGACACAACAGCTTTTGTATAAGATAGTGTTTGTATTAACTCTTGTAACCTCGCTAAATAATTTCTGACTTTATAGCCAAGTACTTTCCTGGCATCATTGCCACTAGATGGGGCCAAAAGCATACCCCCTACAATACCCACAACAGTGCCTAGAAGCAGTGTGGTGACGCGAATCGAATTTTTACGCATAATTTTCAGGCATTAATTTTTCGATATATAGATATCAATTTTTCTTATCGGCCCTGGCTCTCTGGGAGAGCGTAGTTGCAACAGCGTCTAGCAAGCCGTTGATGAATTGACTACTCTTGGGCGTACTGTACGTTTTAGATAAGTCTATATACTCGTTGATAGAAACCTTTATGGGAATATCTTGAAAATAAAGCATTTCGCATAACGCAAGTTTAATAATAGTTTTGTCCAAAAGCATGACACGATCTACAGACCAGTTCTGTGCTTTTTCGGCAATGAGTGACTCCAGATCAGCATCCTTCTGTAGTGTCTTTTGCACTAAATTGGTGTAAAAATACTGCTCTTTTTTCCCGTCAATAGCCCAGTCAAGTGCCGACACGCTAACACCTGCGCCTTCTTGAAGAAGGTGCATCAAGTCTCGCCGTATCTGTTTCTTGACAATGCGTTTGTGGATAGACCACTTTGGATCTATATGGCCAAAGAAAGTCTGAATATCGAGTTCCTTGAAGATAACATCTTCAATAAGCAATATCAAGAGTTGCTCATCTTGGTATGGAGGCATGGAAAGTGTAAGATATTGCTGCACAGAAGGACATTGTTTTATAAACCGATGGTACCAACTCTCCACCAAAGGTAAATGATCACGCCACCCGGAAACTTCCTGCTGTATTAGCTTATCTAATACACGATTTTGCTGTAGACCCTGTAACACCTGACTATGAGAAATCGCCATTGATACAGCCATGCCACGCTGCTGATGCAGTTTGGATCTTTCAGTTTGTTGCTTGGCAATACAAGTCCATTCAGCCAATAATTGCCAAATGCGTATACAGGCTTGGTTGATTTTAGATAGTGCCTCTAGCAAGCCTCCTTCAAGCTTGCGTGTGTCTTGATCCAGTTCGCTTTTATAGTTAGCAACAGCCCGAGTCACTACTGTACGAGTATGACTACTGATCGACCCAAGGGCTTCAGTAGGAATGCTAGAGGATACTAAGTGAGCATCGAACACGGCTAATGCTTGTTGTGATTCCTGGGCTATTTGTGCTGTATCTACCGGAGCACTGACAAAGACATCAGGCATAAGGTCTGCGTGTATCTGATCCAATGCCCTATCGTAATTGGCTTGCTTACCTATGTAGAAGGCATAAAAATTAAGTACGGCCTGAAGACGTATGAACCTACGATTCAGTACAAGTGAGTCAATTAAGCCGGTATCGTGCACTTGTATAACGGTGAGATTGAAGCCAGACTGGCACTAAGCATCAAGAGGAAGTATTATCAGCACGGTCAATTTTTTCCTGGGCTATCTGTTCCGCAACCATTGAGGGCGGGATGCATGCTCGCTCTGACCTATTAAGTACCTCTAAACAAGTATCATAGATGCGTTCTATATGTTGGTATGCTAGCTCAGGGCTGTAAGTATAATACATATCAGTATGAACATTGATGAGTCCTCCTGCATTAACCAGAAAGTCAGGGGCATAGACGATTCCCTTTTCAAATAGTAGCTGACCATGACGCCTCGTATCTTCCAACTGATTGTTGGCAGCACCTGCTACGATACTACATTGAAGCCTATTAATATTAATATCATTAAGTGTAGCACCTAAAGCACAGGGAGCATAGACGTCTAACGGCAGATCATACAATACATCAGGCTGTACAATATGAACCCGATACGCTTGGGCAATAGTAACCAATTTTTCCGGTACCACATCTGTAACATAAACTTGGGCTCCTTCTTTACACAAATGCGTTGCCAAATAAAATCCTACTTTACCTAATCCCTCCACACCAATTTTTCTACCACTCAGAAGATCTGAGCCATATACCTTCTTGACAGCTGCTTTAATGCCCAAGTAAGTGCCATAGGCCGTGAAGGATGATGGATCGTCACTACCACCCGCTGCGCTAGGTAAGGATTGTACGTGTTGTGTCTCTTGGGAGATGACTTCCATATCGTGCATGTCAGTATTTACATCGGGCGCTGTGATATAACGACCGTGCAAAGTGTTGACAAAGCGGCCATATTTTCGTAACATGGCTTTAGTCTTGATTTGGTGCGCATCACCGATGATCACTGCTTTACCGCCTCCCAATTTAAGGTCAGCAAGGGCAGCTTTGTAAGTCATACCTCTCGACAGGCGCAATACGTCAGTTAAAGCATCGACTTCATGGACATAGTCCCATATACGCGTACCTCCCAGGGCCGGGCCAAGTGAAGTATTATGAATGGCAATAATAGCCTTGAGCCTAGTAGGTTTATCGTAGCAATAGACTACCTGCTCATGCTCGCTTGAGGATATTTGCCCGAATAGCGAACAGGCAGCCTGGTTGGTAAGAAAAGAGGTATTGTTAGTAGACATAAAACTGATCTTTACTAGTCTCTGAGCATAGACAATAAGGAATAGAACGCAAGCAATTGCTACCGATAGCGTAGGTACCGCAGGCAAAAATACGTTTTCCTAATGAATCTAGATATTGATGATGATATAAGGTCTCTGCTAGCAGATAGAAACGAACAAGAATATTTTCTATGATAGCCTGGGGAACTGCTTTATGTGTATACATGACAAATAGGCTAGGTATGTGAGAGACCGTTTTCTGTAAAAAAATCATCGCAAGTGGCTCCAGAATCATTATATAGCACTTATATTGTGCGGAATGAGACATGCATGCAAAATTATATTTGCACTTTTGATTATTGTAATTAATTTTGCCTAAAAACATATGATACAATGAAATATCAACTTTATAAAAAAGTATGTCAAAAATGGAAAAAATAAAGACGCTCAAAGGGAATTTTTACTATCTCCGCCACATGGTCTACCTGCTTTCAAGTATTATTTTGTTAGGATTAACCATGTCAGGCTGCTCTCGTAATACTACATCAACACCAGAAATATCGACACCAGAAGAGAGAGAAACAGGAAGAACAAAAACAAGTAACACGCCTCAGGAAAAAGACGGCACAACAGAAGTAGGTGGGAAACCAGTAGTAGAAACAGTAGATGATGAAGAACAGCGTGAACACAGAACAGCAGAAAAGCGTAATAGTGGACTAGAAGGGCAAGCCTGGCAAGATCTGAAAGGTACAAGAAATGAAATTAGTCCAGAGCGGGGGGGAAATCTGGACATAACACACCGTGTGGATTCGGCACGTGTAAGAGCGAGAGACAAGCAAGAATCAGCGGCAGAAAAGAAAAATGAAAATGAATCGGCGACTGAAGACGCGATGAGAACAGAAAATGTTACAGCTGATGCAGCGACAAAAGTAGAAGAGAACGCTCAACCCGATCAGTCAGCAATAGGCACGGAAGCAGGAACTGACGTTGACAATGAAACGGTAACAGCAGCAGCGACTAGCGACGAAACGGAAGAGACCGCAGTAGCAGCGGAAGCTAAAGCCGATGAATCAGACGCAGCAAACCATAGTGTGTCGGCAACAGCTAAAACACCAACCAGAAAAAAAAAGAAGGGGAAGAAAGGGGGCAGGAAATAGTACAGCACCATAGGAAGGCTATTCTCGAGATCGCCGAGGCGATAGAGAATAGCCTCCTAAACAATGGCAAAGAATCGCAGGACCAAGACGATACCAACGAGCCCGAGGATACTACAGGGCACGTCATCCATGAAACAAGATCAGAACCGAACGTTACTAAGAATAAGAAGCTTGGAAGCGGAGATCTACGCCGATTTATCGACACCGAGGTAATTCAAAAGTATAACTTTGAGACCTCAAGTGCATCGTTTGGAAGGGGCGGCGTTGAGAAACTAGTATTCTTCTATCAGGATAGCCCGGGCGGGCAAATGAGAACGTATGTCGCCTTGGCGAACACTAGTAAGGAAGGTGGTACTTCAAGAGAAGCTTTGCAAAGTGGCGAACAGAGTATCCATACGATCTTAAAGGAGATTAAAGATAATTTCGATAAGACTAGCGAGTTAGCTAGTTCAAAAATTCTTGTCCCCCTGCAGCAGTTAGGAAGAGAGCATTGGGTTCTGTTGGCCATAGAGACAAAGAAACAAGAATCTGATATTGCGTCAATGAACACGCAACCGCAGACAACTGCTACATACCATGACTCAAAGGACGCCATAATAGGCACAATGAGAAACTGGGGAGATGGGGAAAGTATGGCCACAATTGAGGAAGCTGTTAAAGGGCATTTCGGTAGCGATATTCAAGTACGCCGTGAATATTCAGGAAAACAAGTTTGGTTCGATAACAATAACTGCGGTAGGCATACCTTGGAGAAATTGGTAGAAATAATGAAAAATAGCTTCTGTGGATCCAATACGTAGTTCTAGTAAGTACCGAGAACAAAAGAAGTGGATACCCATGAAACGTCTAGATCAAACACCTGCAATAAGACACTGCTAGACATATTACCCCTGGCAGTGCTCTTCTCTACAACGCCTTCAAAAAAAGAGCCCCAGACTCTTCACTACTTTTTGGGGGATCGGGAGTATTTCGGCCCATGTTTTAGCCATATTAGAGGCCTCTATAGAGGCTATAGACCCGTTGATTCATTTGTATTACGCTCAATACACCACTGCACCAGTAGTATGTGTAAAAGAACCGGAAGAAGAGTAAATAGTTGAGCCTTAACAACTCACTTCCAAGCACAGTACTCAGCGAAGTATACGTGATTTGCCCTCGCCGGGCGAGCGTTCCTTTTTGTCTGCTACGCAGGTTTGAGTAGAGACATTTTCCGCAATGCAAATTGTCGCCTTGGTGGAGAGCGTGCTAAAAAATCCGCAGCCGCAGGCCGTGATTGCCCTCGCCGGCGAGGCGACCCTCATTTTTTGCAAGGCTTGGAAGAGTATTTACTATTTCCTTGCGTTTTTTGCCACCCTATTTTTGAGATATATTCAAGGATAGTGCGCTTAGCGCCTAGTATTCGATGTAATATCCCTTTCTTAAGGGGCGACTAAATACTATAAGGAGCTATAATACAAACTAGCTATTGAGCGTCTTCTACAATTACAGCCCCTACAAGAAAATCATTAAGTTTGCTCGGCCGACGTAACAACAGATGACGAGCATGTACCAACTACTGAACCAGACTTTTTCCTTAGTATGGCCATTTTTATGGGAAGATAATACTACTCGAAGAGCAACGGGCTACAGCATAGTCATCATTTTACTCAATACACTAGCTCATACAGCCTCGTTTTGGCTATTCGGCTATCTACTAAAACACTACCAAGCGTTAAGTCTTACTGCTGTACTGCTAACCATAGCCGTATGGATACTCTGCTGGTACACGAATACCGCCTTGGTGCATGTTCGTGAGATTGTCTTCTTTCGGATCATCAATCAAGCCATCCGCGATATCTGTTTACGTATTATCACACGACTCCATCAAGTACCCATACAAGATTGGTCGCATTATGGCGTTACGGAAATCATCAGTGCCAATGCAAGGGTATCACAAAGCATTCGGAGCTTTATGGGTATTGCTTTCATAAGGATATTTCCGGCACTTGTGAAGATAGGAGCCTTTTCGATTGCCATGTTACACATACATCGTGGCACGTGGTACTTTCTGCCAGCAGTCTTGCTCACTTATAGCGCTGCCTATGTAGGTATCCGTAGCTTTTTGCAATCACGTCGACGCGTATGGGAGGCCACTGACCGGGCACGAACGGCCATGAACGACAGTCTACACAATACTAAGTTTTCCCGATTTCACTTAGAAGCGGAGTCGGCTCGCCTAAGAAGTTTCTTGGATGCGGAGGCACAAAGGTGGTGGTATAATAACCTCCAGCTGCACAAGATACATTTAGTTCAAGGAGCGTTATTTACGATTATCACTAGTGGGCTGATAACACACTTAGTATTGTTGTTACGGTCTGGCCAACTGACCATTCCAGATTTTGTCGTTATCAAAGGTTATATTTTCTCTATTTATAGCCAGATTCGCGGGACTACATCACGAATTAGGAGCTTACTAAGCAGTCTTATTGATTTGAAAAAGGCACTCGACTTGCTTTCCTTATCTCCTCGTGCTGCTGATACGTCACAATCATGGCCACGAGTGAACATTGGCGCTACAACCCCCATTCTACAAGTCCGTAACGTATCGTTTACGTATACACAACAAGATACAGCTATTCTTCAGGGGATCTCTATGGATATCCAACGCGGCGATCAAATAGCCATTGTGGGGCCTTCCGGAATAGGAAAAAGTACGCTATGTCATTTGCTAGCAGGCATCTATCCACCCCAACAGGGAGAGGTTTTGTTGTGTGGCACCTCTTTGCAGCAACTGCCGCTTGCTACTATTGGCCAGTATATCTACTTTGTAGATCAAGAAGCCACTTTGATCAATGGCACCATTGCTGACAATTTGATGCAGAACTTGTCGACTGCTCAAACAACGCCTTTAGCGTATCTCAAAGATCGGATGTACCATACCATGGGCGATAGAGGGAAAAAGTTGAGTGGTGGCGAAAGGCAGCGCATTCTGCTGACCCGCTGCTTGAGCTACCAGCCAGAAGTATTAATCCTAGACGAGGCCTTAAATGCCTTGGACGAAGCCAGCGCCCAAGAACTGTTACAGCTTGTCTTAGAGGCTATACCAACGGTCATCTTGGTCACCCATCGAAAGTCGCTTATTCAAAAATTTAAGTATCATTACTGTCTAGAACATCAGAAAGTTAAAAGCAGCATAAACGGATGACTACGACACAGGTCGCTACTCATGCGCCATGTACGCTACACCCATAGCGTATCCGCACGATTAGCTTGTGTAACTGCTTGTAGGTTATATTTTTGACAAACTGTTGACATACCCCCCCTGATGATTTTCAAGCTTACTACTCCTTACCAAGCTTCAGGCGATCAGCCCAAAGCCATCCAACAGCTCGTAAAAGGAGTCGAACGTGGTGAGGCAGCCCAGACGTTGTTGGGAGTCACAGGCTCAGGTAAGACTTTTACAGTGGCTAATGTGATTGAAGCGCTGCAACGGCCCACCTTGGTCATTAGTCACAACAAGACACTGGCAGCCCAACTATATGGAGAGCTGAAGCAGTTCTTTCCAGAGAATGCCATAGAATACTTTGTGTCTTACTATGACTACTACCAACCAGAAGCCTACATTCCGACTACCCACGTATACATAGAAAAAGACTTATCTATTAACCAAGAGCTGGAGAAGCTTCGTCTCAGGGCAACCTCGGCCCTACTGACAGGAAGAAGAGATGTCATCGTCGTAGCGTCTGTATCTTGTATTTACGGGATCGGTAATCCAGAAGAGTTTGGGAAGAACGTCATACGCATTCAAGTGGGCGACCAGATGGCACGCAACCAGCTCCTACTGACATTTGTAGACATGCTCTACAGTAGAAATGAAAAAACTTTTGAACGGGGCAATTTTAGGGTTAAAGGAGATACCGTAGACATCTTTTTGGCCTATGCAGACCACGCCTATCGTTTTTTCTTTCTGGGCGATGAAATAGAGGCTATTCATAGTATTGACCCCACCACAGGCACTCGACTATCACAAGAGCAGACTGTAGTGATCTTTCCGGCCAACCTCTTTATCACCAGCAAAGACGTCCTAGCGCAAGCCATACAAGAGATACAAGAAGACCTGGTAGCACAGATTCAGTTTTTTGAAGCGCAACATCGGTTTGAAGAGGCCAAACGCATCAAAGAACGCACGGAACTAGACCTGGAAATGCTGCGAGAGCTAGGTTACTGCTCAGGCGTAGAGAATTATTCACGTTATTTTGACAGGCGTCAGCCAGGAACCCGACCTTTCTGTCTTTTGGATTACTTTCCCGAAGACTACCTGATGATCATCGATGAAAGTCATGTGACTATGCCTCAACTTCGAGCCATGTGGGGAGGTGATCGGGCCCGTAAGATCAACTTGGTAGACCATGCTTTTCGTCTTCCTGCTGCCATTGACAATCGGCCTCTCAGCTTCAACGAATTTGAGTCGCTCGTCAACCAAGTCATCTTTGTAAGCGCTACTCCAGCAGAGTATGAACTTCGCCAATCGGACGGCGTAGTGGTAGAGCAAATTATCCGCCCGACAGGTCTGCTCGACCCCAAAATCGACGTTAGGCCTAGCACCCATCAAATTGATGACCTACTGGAAGAAATTGATCAACGGATTCAGCGTCAAGAACGTGTGCTCGTCACGACCCTTACTAAACGAATGGCCGAGGAGCTGACCAAGTACCTGGAGCGGGCTGGCGTCAAATGCCGTTATATTCATTCAGACGTCAAGACGCTAGATCGTGTAGAGATATTGCGGGAACTACGGTTGGGCGTATTCGATGTATTGATAGGAGTCAATTTACTTCGAGAGGGCCTGGACTTACCCGAAGTGTCGCTAGTGGCCATACTAGACGCAGACAAAGAAGGTTTCTTACGCAATGTGCGATCACTGATACAAACTATTGGCCGTGCAGCTAGAAATGAGCGGGGGCAAGTCATTATGTACGCAGATACGATGACGCAATCTATGGAAACAGCGATCAATGAAACGAATCGACGTAGAAGCCTGCAGATGGCTTACAACCAAGAACACAACATCACACCGCAATCCGTACACAAATCCAAGTCTGCCATTATGGAACAAACCCAAATGGTCGGCCAGGCAACCCGGCCAAAGTACTATATAGAAGAAGAAACAAACGTAGCCGCCGACCCCGTAATCGCTTATATGAGTAAAGATGAGCTAATGCAACATATGAACACCATCAGAGAAAAGATGGAAGCAGCAGCGCAAGCCCTGGAATTTACAGAAGCGGCTAGATTGCGTGATGAGCTTGCCGCATTAGAAAGAACAAGAACGGATAAAATGTGAATAGAAAAATGTCAAACACTTAACCGACACTGCCCCAGTCAATCGTATGATCACGGAGGCGTGCCAATTGATTTTTGACGGGTAAGTGCTGCGGGAGAGCTAGTGAAGGATCTTCCTTAATAATACGTTGGGCTGATTCTCTAGCAGCTTGTAAAATACTGCTATCCTGCGATAAATCAGCAATCTTAAAATCAAGCACGCCGCTTTGTTGTACGCCCAATAAATCACCAGGGCCTCGCAATTGTAAGTCTACGTCTGCAATCTTGAATCCATCATTGGTCTGCACCATGGTCTGAATTCGTTCTCTGCTTTTGCTGCTCAGTTGGGTACCTGTCATCAAAATACAGTAGGATTGATGACTACCCCGCCCTACCCGACCTCGCAATTGATGCAATTGCGCCAATCCAAACCGCTCGGCACTTTCAATGACCATCACAGTAGCATTAGGTACATTCACGCCTACCTCTATCACAGTAGTAGCCACCATGAGTCGTGTTTCTCCTTGGGCAAAACGCTGCATCTCATAGGCCTTATCCGGTGTATTCATCTGACCGTGTACAATACTGATAGGAAAATCTGGAAAAGCTCGGCAGATGCTTTCATAGCCATCCATCAGGTTTTGGTAATCCATGTTTTCGGACTCTTCAATCAGAGGGTATACCATATATACTTGCCGGTCAGCAACCATTTGCTCCCTGAGAAATCGGAATAACTTAAGCCTTTGTGCATCGTAGTAGTGTAACGTCTTGATAGGCTTCCTGCCAACGGGCATTTCATCGATGACCGAAACGTCTAAATCACCATAAAAGGTCATTGCCAAAGTACGTGGAATCGGTGTAGCGGTCATGACTAAAACATGAGGCAAGTCAGCTTGCTGATGATTCCAAAGTTGAGCTCGCTGCATCACTCCAAAGCGGTGCTGTTCATCAATAATCGCTAGCCCGAGATTGTGGAAGTTCATAGCAACATTCAGAAGTGCGTGCGTGCCTACTAGGATTTGTAAGGTACCTGCTTGTAAGGCGTCTAAGATTGCTGTTCTACTCTTTCTCTTCGTAGCTCCTGTCAACAGCACTACCGTCAGATTGAGCGGCTGCGCCAAGTCCCGTAGTACCTTAAAATGCTGCTCTGCCAACAGCTCCGTAGGAGCCATCATGGCCACTTGCGCACCACTACCCAGGCAAATGAGCATAGACAAAAAGGCAACTATCGTTTTTCCGCTACCCACATCGCCTTGTAGTAATCGGTTCATCTGGTGACCCGATCGCAAGTCTCGATATATTTCCTTAACGACACGTTTTTGGGCTCCTGTCAATGCAAATGCAAGACCCGTTTTATAAAACCGATGTAGCAATTGTGTGTTATGTAGTATTTTACCTTTACGTTTCTCGACTTGTATTTGTTTCAACTGCAAAAGTTGCAGTTGCAGATAAAATAGTTCTTCAAACTTAAGACGAAAACGCGCTTGACCTAGCACGTGGTGATTTTTAGGAAAATGAATATTCCAGAGCGACTGCGCTTTCCCGGTCAGTTTATATTGTCCTAGTAGGGCATTAGGTAGTGTTTCCGGAATATGCTGAGCAACTTGGGGCAAAACGTAGTGCAATGACTTAGCAACTATTTTACTATCGATATGCCTCGCCTTAAGCTTATCTGTAGTATGGTATACGGGCCGTAGCGACAAGTCCTGATGCGCATGCTCTGGAGGAGTCGTAGCGATCTCTAACTCTGGATGCACCATATTCAACTGCTGGCCATAGGCAGTTAGCTTACCGAAAACAATATAGGTGGCTCCCACCTGTAATTTTTTAAATATCCAAGAAAGCCCCTTAAACCAGACCAACGTGATTTCGCCCGTATTGTCCCTTAAACAGGCTACTAACCTTTTCTTACCGGCCTGAACGATCTGGACGCGGCTTAGAGTGCCCCTAAGTTGTACATAAGATAGGCGCGATGTGAGGGTATTAATCGGATAGAGGTGGCTACGATCTTCGTAACGGAAAGGATAAAAATAAATCAGGTCTTCAAACGTAGATAATTGTAGTTCTTGATGAAGCAACAAGGCCTTACTAGGCCCTATACCTGGAATATATTGTAGTGCGGTTTGTAAGACAGAAGACATGTTGAAAAACAGAACTCCAGTAAAGTCATAATGACTCACTCAACTTTCCACTGGAAGATTTATAATAAATATTTATAAGAATATTATTTTAATTATTAGGAAGTGGATATGTAGAAAAAAAATAAGGCAGAATATTGGAAAGATCATTTGTACATAAGTAATGCTTAATCCATACTTTATCCACATTATATCCCACGAATCTTTTCGTTATACTACCACCTGTAAAAAATTTGTGGATAGCTAATTTTTTATCTGCAGATTAGTGGTTTTGAGTAACATTGTGGATATCCATGTGATGATTTGTGTGCTATCGAGCTTGTCCATGAACGTATAATTTTTAAGGCTTTGAGAATAGTCTAGCTATCATACTCGAGAAATTCACACTTATCCACGCAATATCTACATGGCCTCCTAAGCCATGCAGCATAGTGGCCCCCTGTTTTGGGTAAGCCCGTAACGCTAACACTCAATGACTATAATCGTTGAGCCTTAAGAAAGGGAAATTTCATCAATGATAACGTGTGCAGTAAGATTTTTACCCAAATTTTAT
>WTJV01000010.1 GCA_011524725.1 Amoebophilaceae bacterium
TCGGTTCCTTTTTGTGTGGTAGACAAAAAGGAACGCCCGCCCGGCGAGGGCAAACCACGTATGCCTCGCTGAGTGTTAAATTTAGAAATGAGTTGTTAAGGCTCAACTACATAGTAGAGTTCACTTGGCATAGTTAATAGCTCTCGTCTCTCTGATGACGGTTACCTTAACCTGGCCTGGATACTGCAGCTGTTGCTCTATTCTGTTTGAGATATCAAAAGCGAGCGCATTGGCTATTTCGTCTGTCACACTGTTAGAGTCCACCATCACCCTGAGTTCTCTACCGGCCTGTATGGCGTAGCATTTCTTCACTCCATCAAAAGACAACGCAATATCTTCCATGTCTCGAAGTCGTTTTGCATACGCCTCTAGGACTTCTCTACGTACCCCAGGCCTAGATCCAGAGATAGCATCGCATATTTGTACGATAGGAGAGAGCATGAATACCATTTCGATTTCATCATGGTGAGCACCAATGGCATTACATACTTCTGGATGTTCCCTATACTTTTGGGCGAGTTCCATGCCCAATATCGCATGCGGAAGTTCAGATTTTTCCGTGGCCACTTTCCCGATATCGTGTAATAACCCTGCCCGCTTAGCGAGCTTAGTATTTAAACCTAACTCTGAAGCCATGGTGGCTGCGAGCTGTGCTACCTCGCGTGAGTGATGCAGTAGATTTTGTCCATAAGATGTTCTGTAGCGCATTTTACCTACCAACTTGATCAGTTCTACATGCATGCCATAGATGCCTAGGTCAATCGCTGTACGCTCTCCTGTGTCCCGAATCTCTTTTTCGATATTTTTTTCAGTTTTAGCAACTACTTCTTCTATACGGCCGGGATGAATCCTCCCATCTTGAATCAGCTGTTGGAGTGCTAAGCGGGCAACTTCCCTTCTTGTAGGGTCGAAGCTTGATAGAAGCACAGTCTTGGGCGTGTCATCCACGATAATATCTACTCCTGTGGCGGCTGCTAGTGCGCGTATGTTCCTGCCTTCCCTACCGATGATTTTACCTTTCAGCGTATCGTCCTCAATGTTGATAATCGAAGAAGCGTTCTCAATAGTTTGCTCGGCTACTATACGCTGCATGGTAGTCATGATCACGCTTTTTGCCTTCTTGATAGCACTGGCTTTGGCTTCGTCTACGATTGTCCTGATACGTATCGAGGCATTAGATCTTGCCTCATCTTCTAGCACTTCCATCAGTTGCTGGTTGGCTGCTTCTATATTCAAGTCTGCCGCCTTTTCTAGTTGTTTGATTCGTTGATCTCTTAGCTGGTCGAGCTCTTCTCTTGCTTTTTCTAGGGCATTTTGCTTGCGATGCAGCTGTTCCAGTTGTTGGGTTATTTCTTGCTCTTTGTTTCTTAAATAATTTTCCTCGTTAAAAATTTTTTCCCTCCTCCTGCCTATATTTTGCTCAAACTCCGCTCTTAGCCGAATAAACCGTTCTTTGGCTTCTAGTATTTTCTCTCTTTTTATTTTGGTAGCCTCTTTCTTGGCCTCTTTGATGAGGAACTTGGCCTTTTTTGCCATTTCTTCTTCTTCGTACTTATAGAATAGCTTTGACGCAATTCTTCCCAACGCTGTTCCTAACGCTAGTACCAGTACAATCAGGATGAACAGTTGTGTTATATTCATTGTTCTGTCATTAGGCAATACTCACCCAAATTTAGCTCCTATCTTAAAAGTCATGCCTCTCATGCAGCTTACTTTGGGGCAATGTTGACGCTGTTGTGACAAACGGTTGGTTGACTAAGCTCTTGGTCTATTCGCTGAGCCAAGGATTCGGCTCTCTTTTCGAGTGTTTGTGTCTCTTGCGTTATTTCGTCCTTTAATTTTAAGGTGTCTATAAGACAGCCCAGCGCCACCATGGCTAGCAGGTCTTGTTGGTCATGAATACCAAATTTGTCGCTATACGCTTTTACCTGCTCGTTGATCAGCTTTCCTGCTGTTCTTATACATTTTTCGTCGGCTGCCCGCACCTTCATGGGATAGACCCTACCACCTATTCTTATTTTTACAGCCAGTTCTTCCATCACTGTATTGTTTCAAGATATGCTATGCTCTTTTCAATATCCCTAATATAGTCATCCAGTATAGCCCCCCAGTCCTTCTGTCGAGTTCCTTGTTTGGCGATGGCACTCGTCGTTAGGTTACTTAAAAGGTTATTTGTTGCTGCTACCTTGCTGTTGGCCATCTGTTGCATTAGCTGTTCGTTTTCATTTCTTAGCTGTTGTATGGTCTCTTGTTGCGCTCTATAACTTGCTAGTAGTTCCGTCACTTTTTGCTCCAGGTGTTTAACGTGTGCATGCCATGTCGTGTGGTCCATTCTATGTCCTTATGGTTGCGCTCAACTGCTTTTCAAAAGCACGTGTCAGGTGTGCCATGACTTGGTCAATCGTCTTATCGTTCAATGTTTTGTTGTTGCCTTGCAGTACAAAACGCAGCGTATATGCTTTTTTACCTGGCCCTAGTTCTTCCCCTTGGTAGACATCAAAAACAGTTACCTCCTTGATGAGCTTATTGTTGTGTTGGGAAATTACCTCTTTCACAGTCTCAAAGCTGACCGACTGATCCAAGACCAGGGATATATCTCGCTTGACAAGCGGAAATCTAGAGATTGCTTGGTACTGCTTTAGTGGGCTCCCTTGACGCAATAGTACCTCCCAATCTACGTCAGCAAAAAATACAGGTTGGTCGATACCTACGTGCTTAAGCAGTGATGGGGCTATCTTACCTGCTGTCAGTAGCTGTGTTTGACCTAACATAACTTGAACGCCTTTTTGATAGAAGGAAGAGGAGTAAGGCTGCGTTGTAAAGTTGGTAAGGTTTAGCTTTTTCAATAGCTTATAGAGCGTAGCATACATGTCCTGAAAAGCCACCCTCTGTGGTTTTCTAATCCAGTTAATAGCCTCGATGTTGCCCGTAAGCCAGATGCCGAGTCTATTACCTTCTACGCACTGTTGGTCTTTACCCTTGTGATAGACTTTTCCAAACTCAAAAAGCTTAAGATCGCACTGCTTTCTATTTATATTATGTGTCACTACTTCTAGACCCGAAAAGAGCATCGTCTGCCTGAGTACATTGAGCGCCTCACTCAGTGGATTTAGGATAGTCATCTGTTTTTGCGCGTCGAGGGCATCGGTCAGTTCCGCATAAGATGACTTTGTCAGCGAATTTGTATAAATTTCATGGTAGCCGTTAGCGGCTAATAGTTCAGTGATTCTATATTGTAGTTGATGCTGCCCCGGCTTCGTGGCAGTGGTATTGGCTAGGTAGGTACTTCTCAGCTGGGGTGTCACCTCAATACGGTTGTAGCCATAGATTCTTGCTATCTCTTCAATGATATCCACTTCTCGTAGTACGTCTACCCTGTAAGGCGGAACAGAGGCAACAAAGCTAGCTTCCTCTTCATGACTGATGGCTATTTCTAGCCTGGTTAGGATATTCTTGATGGTCTCTTTGGGGATAGGTAGGCCAAGAAGCTGCGTGATATTTTTGTAGCGTACCGTGATCTTGCGTTTTTTTATCTTATGAGGATAGTGGTCGATGAGTTTTGAAGCGACTTTTCCATGGGCAATCTCTTGGAGTAGTAAACAAGCCCTTTCTAAAGCATAGACAGTTAGGTTGGGGTCTGTGCCTCGTTCATAACGAAAAGATGCATCTGTTGTGATGGCATGCTGTTTCGCTGCCGTTCGGATAGCACTGGGAGCAAAATAGGCACTTTCTAGAAAGATGTTTTTTGTGCCTGCGTGCACACGAGCCCGCTCGCCGCCCAGGATGCCAGCCATACCTATACCACCTCTTTGGTCACAAACCATGAGCTCTGCACCACTCAGCTTTCTCGTCGTCCCATCTAATGCGGTGAAGGAGGCCCCCGCCTCGATCTGCTTGACGATGATTGTCTTGTCGATTATTTGATCGTAATCAAATGCATGAAGTGGTTGCCCTAACTCATGTAGAACAAAGTTGGTCACATCTACAATGTTATTGACGGAGTTTAGGCCAATAGACTTTAGCTTATTTTGAAGCCAAAGTGGCGATGCCTGAACAGTTACGCCGCTGATAATAATCCCTGAGTATCTGGGGCAGGCACTATGATCGAGTACTTCTACCTGAATGGGTAGTTCTGGTATCGTTATTTCGCGTTTGGCTATTGTAGGACGTTGTAGCGGGCGCTCTAGCAATGCGCTTAGTTCTCTAGCAACACCCAAATGGGAGCAAGCATCTGCTCTGTTAGGTGTCAGGTCTATCTCAAGAATTATATCTTTTTGAATATTGAAATATTGCGCAGCAGGTGTGCCCGGGGCCAAGGGCGTATCTAGCACGATAATTCCATCGTGGTTATCCCCTAGACCTATTTCGTCTTCAGCACAAATCATTCCCTCAGAAAGTTCTCCTCTAATTTTGGCTTTCTTGACTTTCCATATAGTGCCTTCATGGGTGTACAGTTGTGTGCCCACAGGAGCGACGATCACTTTTTGCCCTGCTTGTACATTGGGCGCACCGCAGACAATATGCAAAGGAGTATCTTGTCCGACCTCGACCTGAGTTACCTTTAGCCGATCCGCATGAGGGTGTTGCGCACAAGTCGTTACCTGTCCGATCACGAGGCCGTCGAGGCCACCCTTAATCGATTCGAAGCGTGTTATGGCTGCTACTTCAAGGCCACTTTGGGTGAGTAGCTGGGCCACCTCTTCGGGGCACTCTGAGAGGGGTATGTAATCCTTAAGCCAGTTGTATGATATTTTCATGACGCAACGAATATTCTATGATGCATAGTATGTCTAGGACAGCGCTTGCAGAGCAGGAACAAAATTAGCAATGTGTTGCTATCTCTTTAAAAGACCTCCACGCTTCGATGAGAACCGGTAGGCGTGCCTATTCCAGCATGGCAGCATTGGGAGATGGTCTAAAGAGTAATTTGTCGTCGACAAAGCTAAAGTAAGTAGTCCCTGCCACAATAATATGATCTAGAACAGCGATGTCTAGAAGTTTTCCGCCCTCGATGAGCTTTCTTGTCAATGCAATGTCTTTGGCACTCGGCTCTGGATTACCAGACGGATGATTATGCACCAAAATAATTCCGGCCGTCTGATGGTCGAGAGCAGCTCTAAAAACCACTTTAGGGTCTGCAGATGTGGTTGTCAAGCCTCCGCTACTGATGAATTGCTTTTTGATGAGATAATTAGCTCTATTGACTAGGATAATCCAAAATTCTTCGACGGGCTTATCTAATAGTTCTGGCTTTATACAATGGTAAACACTATTAGCATCACACAGCCTTGGCCTGCTAGGTATGGCTTGGTCTGTTCTTCTCCTACCTAGCTCCATGGCACTTACAATGGCAATGGCTTTTGCCTCCCCGATGCCGTTGAAGCGCTGCAGCTCTTTTGCAGAGCACTTGGCTAGTAGATTTAGGTTGTTGTTGCAATGCTTAAGGATAAGCTGTGCAAGATTTACTGCACTCATTTTGTTTGTTCCAGAACCTATTAAGATGCCGAGAAGCTCTGCATCTGTCAGCGTAGTATTGCCTTTTTGCATGAGTTTCTCTCTTGGTCGATCTGCTTTGGCCCAATCTTGTATCTTTAAGTGTGTGGGTGCTACCTGATTTTTCATGATTGACGTTTTTTGTACAAAAAACTAAAACATATTTTTATATTTTCAAAAAAAAAGCCTGGTAGAACTCCTACCAGGCCAGGCGGCAATCGACAGTTTGTACCGAGCTAATTCGAGCTGTTAACGAACTTAGCTAACATGGATTTGCTGTTCGCTGCTTTGTTTTTGTGAATGATCTTCCTTTTAGCCAGCTTGTCGAGCATAGAAGATACTTTTTTAAATATTACTTCTGCCTCATGCTGATCATTAGTGCGTTTGAGCTTTTTAACAAATGTTCTACAGGTCTTTAGCTGATACCTATTCTGTAGACGTTTAGTCTCATTGGACCTGATTCTCACTAATGCTGATTTTTTGTTTGCCATACTATTACTACTCAAGCCACTGATTTTTTATAGATAACGCAAATGTAAAGCCGATTTGCTGCAAAAAAAAGCGTTACACAATACACTTCTCACTACTTTTGTGTCTCAGTAAGAACGGCTTCGTTATGCGGAAGGGGGAGTATTGACCTATAACAATTATGGCGACACCGATAAAACGCATTAAGCTCATCGTACTCTTTCTAGTTTTTCCGACATCCATATCGTTGGGGTGGGGATTTTTCGCCCACAAGCAAATCAATAGACATGCTGTCTTCACGTTGCCTCCTGCCATGGTCACTTTCTACAAGGAGCATATTCATTTTATTACTGAAAATGCTGTTAACCCAGATAAACGACGCTATGTGGTAGAGGGCGAGGCGCCTCGGCATTACATCGACTTAGAGCATTACAGCGACAGCACTCCCTGGGAAGCATCTCCGTACTGGTCTCAAGCCTTGGACGTATACACTCAGGATGAACTCATGCAACACGGCATCTTGCCTTGGCATATCTACCACATGAAACACAGGCTCACAGAAGCTTTCCAACAAAAGGATGTATACCAGATTTTAAGATTGTCAGCTGACATAGGCCACTATATTGCTGATGCCAATGTGCCGCTGCATACCTCAGAAAATTACGACGGTCAGTTCACCGGTCAAGAAGGCATTCATGGACTTTGGGAGACACGTCTCCCGGAGCTTTTTACCAGTAGTTATGATTTCTTTGTAGGAAGAGCGGAGTATACACATAATCCCCAAAAGCGTGTCTGGCAGGCAATTCTGACAGCGCATCAGGCAGTGGAAGGCGTTTTGCGTGTAGAGAAGAAATTATCTAAAACTTTTCCTACTGCCCAAAAATATAGCTTTGAGCAGAGAGGAAGTACGCTGCAACGGGTGTATGCTAGTGCTTATGCACAAGCCTATCATACTCTGCTAGATGGCCAAGTAGAGCGGCAGATGAGAGCGTCTATCAAGATGGTAGGAGATTTTTGGTTTACTTGCTGGGTCGATGCAGGTCAGCCCGACCTTGATGCGCTGCTCCAACTTCCTTTGCACAAAGAAAAGCTTCAAGAAGATTTTTCCCAGAAAAAAAGCTTAAAGTACGTGCTTGTGGGTGTGAGGAGTAGGCAGAAATACACCATCAGCTGCCATTCTAAAGATGCTATCCCTAGATCTGTTGATCGTAGCTGAAAAAAGCAGAGGGTGAGGGATTCGAACCCCCGGTACTCTTGCGAGTACAACGGTTTTCAAGACCGCCGCGTTAAGCCGCTCCGCCAACCCTCTTTTTATTGCTCAGGCGAAGTTAATGGAATCTGCGTACTTGCTCCAAATAAGAAGGCTTTGAGCAATCTTAGCAAGGCAGCATGATCATTAAATCACCTATGTGGTCCAGTTAAATTAGCGATATAGGCTTATAGATGCGCCCACAATTTAACTCGGGAAGCGAGCTGAGCAGGACGATAAGAAGCCACCAGGGTCATCAACACTACAATTATCGCGGTATACACAAAATCACTCACTTTTCTTTTGATAGGGTAGGCCTCTAAGAGACTCGTCTGTTGTGCCCCTAAAGAAATCAACCCTAATGTCTGTTGCAGCCAGCTGATTCCATAAGCCAAGACCATGCCTACAATTGCGCCACTCCAAGCTATCAGGAGACCCTCGATAAGAAAAATATATCGAATCTCTGTTGGGGTAGCTCCTAATGTATGCAGGATGGCTATATCTTTTCGTTTGTCTAGCACTAGCATGGAGAGAATAAAGAATGTGTTTAGCGAAGCAACGAGTAGGATGAAAGCAAACGTTACTAACACAAATAGTCGCTCAATGTGGATAGCTTTTATGAGCGTAGCTTGCTGTTCATAACTATTGCGTACATGGAAACAGTCGGGTACCAGAAGCTTGAGTGTTTTTTGCACTTGATTGATGGAAAAGCCATGGGCTACTTGTACCTCTAAAGCTGTTCTTTGATTCTGCTTACCCGTCAGTGAAGCGGCAAAGTCAATGGGTACTATGATATAACTATCATCAAACTGTTTCTCAACAGCAAAGACCGAACCCAGCCTGATGCAGCCGCGCTTATACAGTTGCTGCGACGACATGGTAATCCCTGGTAGATTTCTAGGATAAAAGGCTTGTAGCGTATATGACCGATCATAAAGAGAAATAGCTAACGCATACTGTACGCCGCATCCCAGTATCGCTAAGTATTCCGTACCCTGCTTAAGCTGAAAGCCACCTCGTGTGATAAACGGTTCTAAACGGCTTTGATAAAGAAAATCTTCAGATACTCCCTTCATTCTGACGATTGCTTGGCGTTCTTGGTAACGAAGCAAAGCATTGTCTTCTAACACTTCAACGACCTTAGAGACGCCTGGTGCGGTTTTTATCTCTTGCCTCAAGTCTGTGTTCAGTGTAAAAGATTTTCCCTCTTTCAGCGTGATTTTGATATCTGGGTCAAACGAGCGAAATAAGGAGTGAATAAAGTCCTCTAAGCCGTTAAATACAGACAAAACAAGCAATAATGCTGCGGTACTTATGGCTATGCTAGCGCAAGAAATAAGCCCAATTCGGTGGATTAGATTCTTCTTAGTGCTTAGTTGGAAGTAGCGTTGCGCAATAAAAAGAGGAAATCGCATGTGGAAAAGTTCTGTTATGCTTATGCTGCAGTGTGGATAAGTGCAAAGTGCATGCTTGTCCTGGAGTTATTAAAAAACTGTCTTAAATTAGGACCTAATCCACGACAGCTCCCAAAAATCTGAATCGCGACCTCTCGGCTTTCCTTTAGAACAATTGTAGCACCTATCTATCCTCCGCTGATAAAATGGGGTCTAGGCAGGCTTGCATATCTTGAAACTGTAAGCAAGGTAAGGGTTTTTCAAATTTTAATCGATAGTTTACTACAGAGCAACTGCAGCGAGCATTTGATCAATGAAATCATGATATAGAACGCTACCTTTTTAGCAATGCCAGAAAATTTACATCTGGATGAAGCCTGGCGCGCGAGCTGCTTTTGTCGATACAGGTAGACCCATCAATGTATTGCAATGGTAGCTTGCCATCGGTTGGCATATGATTAGGCATTATGGGTGGTGGGAGATGCTAAAAATTATGCGGGAAGGTAGAGAACTCAGCTATCAGAATTGCCAAATCAGTAAGCTACAAGCTCGAGGTATTCATTGGCAACACAGCCACGCACAGTTTTGTGATGCGGTCAGTGCTGCAGGGTTCGATATTCTAAAGTCTCGCTTATGCTTTCGCAACATTAGTGACATGGTCGTTGTTCGGAAGTAGGTGTGTTGTTGGGGAGATATAGACCTTGCCGTGCGCACCTTCTATAGTCTAGCCATTGCTTCAAGATTGTTGTTATCTATCTGCTTTAGGCGATTGTGTCTGAGTCCGAATTTGGCTTTCTAGCGTGTCTAATAGCTCTGGGTTATCCTGCAGTAATACTTTAACCGCTTCTCTGCCTTGGGCTAGTTTATTCTCTTCGTATGAGAACCAAGAGCCAGCTTTTTGAACGATCCCCAAAGCCACGCCGAGATCAATCACCTCTCCTGCTTTAGAAATTCCTTCTCCGTAGATGATGTCAAATTCAACAACCCTGAAGGGAGGAGCCACTTTGTTTTTGACTACTTTCACTTTGGTGCGATTTCCCAGTATATCGCCAGTGCTGTCTTTAATTTGGGATGTCCTACGAATGTCGAGCCTTACAGAAGCATAAAACTTGAGCGCATTACCACCGGTAGTTGTCTCCGGGTTGCCAAATACGACCCCTATTTTTTCACGAAGCTGGTTAATAAAAATACAAGAGCAACCTGTTTTGCTAATGGCACCTGTTAGCTTTCTGAGTGCTTGCGACATCAAGCGGGCTTGTAAGCCCATCTTGCTATCGCCCATGTCGCCTTCTAGCTCACTGCGGGGTACTAGAGCAGCTACAGAGTCAATGACAATGATGTCGATGGTGCCCGAACGAATCAGGTGTTCCGCAATTTCCAAAGCTTGTTCTCCATTATCTGGCTGAGAGATCAAGAGATTTTCTACGTCAATGCCCAACTTTTCGGCATATACTTTGTCAAAAGCATGCTCAGCATCAATAAAGGCCGCCATGCCGCCCCCTTTCTGCGCTTCAGCAATGCAATGTAAGCTTAGTGTGGTTTTACCCGAGGATTCTGGGCCATATACTTCGACAATTCTACCCTTGGGAATACCCCCAATACCTAGCGCTAGATCTAGTCCCAAGGAGCCTGTGGGGATAGCAGGAATGTCTGCCACCATATTGTCGCTCAGCTTCATTACCGTACCTTTTCCGTAGGTCTTCTCTAGTTTTTCGATGGTTAGCTGTAAGGCTTTTAGTCTTTCTTGCTTGTCACTCATGGGTCTTTAAAATTCAGTTATTGGGTTGGTGTCTCTCTAGAGGCCTTCGCTACAAACGGATCTGGGCATATACACAGCCAGCTTTTTGCTAAGCTACGGAATGCCTGTATCTTGGGCAAGTTTCGTGCCTTTGAAAAATAGGTTACCGCCCTATAGGCAGGCGCTCCTTTTTTTACTTCACCAAAAGGAACTGAAAAAGGTCGCTGTTGAGGGAATCAGGTTACCTTATCTGGCTCATAGGTGCACGCGAGGCAAACTCGCACGCCACAGGAGTGCTCAAACAGCACCTCCCTTAGCGCCTAACGCAGCTGCCCCCAAACGCCTCTCTTCTCTAGGCGGGTACTTGGTCTGTATTGAGGTTCGATTTTATGAGACTATTTTGCAATCATCATGATGCCATCAACACACGAAAAGCTCATCCTTGTAATTTTGGATGGTTGGGGTCTCTCACCCGAGAAGCAATATTCTGCTATTGCCCAGGCCCATACTCCTTATGTCCAGTCACTCTATCGACAGTATCCTTCTAGCCAGCTACTTACCTCAGGGTCGGCTGTTGGGCTTCCTGTAGGTCAAGTGGGTAACTCTGAAGTAGGGCATACTAACCTGGGGGCGGGTCGGGCTGTAGATCAGTCTTTGGCGCATATTAACAAATCTATTGCTTCTGGGACTTTTTTTCAAAGTGAGACGCTATTGGCTGCTTTGCGCTATGCGAAAGCACATAAAAAATCAGTCCATCTCTTAGGCCTTGTCTCTGATGGGGGTGTGCATGCGCATTTAGATCATCTGAAAGCATTGTGTAAGATAGTTCATGAGTGCGCTATCGAGCGCCTGTTTATTCATGCATTTACTGATGGACGAGATACAGCCCCCCAAAGTGCGGTACGGTTCTTGTCAAGTCTGAATGCGTTGTTACAAAATGCTACGGGGCAGTTGGCGTCGATAATAGGCCGTTACTATGCCATGGACCGGGATCAGCGTTGGGAGCGGACTCAAGTGGCTTATGATGCGCTGGTGCATGGTCAAGGTATCCGTACACAAGACTGGCAAAGAGCCATTGAGCAATCTTACGCTCGGGGCATTACTGACGAGTTTCTGCGGCCTATTGTATTGACCGATCTGAAAGGAACCCCCAAGGCATGTCTACAAGAAGGCGATGTGGTGCTGTGCTTTAATTTTAGAGCGGATAGAAGTCGTCAAATAACCCAAGTATTGACTCAGCCGACACTACCGATGTCAGGCAGGCATCCACTTAAGTTACACTACCTGACTATGACTGCCTATGATGAACACTTTCAGGAAGTTAAACCCTTATTGTCAAAAAACGCCTTACAAAATACGCTTGGAGAAGTCTTGAGTAAGTATGGGAAAAAACAACTCAGGATTGCTGAAACAGAGAAATACCCTCATGTTACGTACTTTTTTTCTGGGGGTAGGGAGGCACCCTTCCCCGGTGAGGAGCGTATTCTGTGCTCTTCTCCTCAGGTAGCCACCTATGACTTGGCGCCTGATATGGCTGCTCCTGCTATCACAGCGCAAGTGCTTCCTATAATTGCACAACAAAGCTTCGATTTTATTTGTCTTAACTTTGCGAATGCCGATATGGTAGGGCATACCGGCATTTTTGACGCTACGGTACAGGCCTGCGAGGTGGTAGACCGGTGCTTGGAGCAAGTAGTCAAAAAGGCTTTGGCGAACAACTATATTACGTTAATTGTAGCCGATCATGGCAATGCCGAAAGGATGAGAGATGAACAAGGTCATCCCTATACGGCCCACACGGATTACCCTGTGCCTTGTATCTTGGCCAGTAAACAAGCCAGCGGATCATTAAGAGATGGCAAGCTGGCCGATGTAGCTCCTACTATTCTTCAGTGCATGGGACTACCTGTTCCCATAGAGATGACAGGAAATAACCTTATTGGGGGCTGACTGACCTTACCCCATCGACTGGTCCATCTTTATCGAGCCTGAACAGTTGTCCCCCTCTTAAGGGACAACTATGCAGGCAGGTGTGTGGCATGGTAAGAGCAGGTTTGTAATTACACTCTGATGCGCTATATTCGCGGGTCGCGATTTACCCCCACAGTCACAGTACATGTTAATTCAATCTTTACTACTGATCCTTGCCGCAGCGTTAGGTAGCCTAGCTGTATTTGTCGTCCGTAAACCAAGCCCCACTGCCTTTAGGCGCCTACTCATATTTGCAGGAGGGTACCTCTTTGCTATTACTTTCTTGCATATTTTGCCAGAACTGTTTGTGCTCCATTCCAATGCGAGAATGGCTGGTCTGTATGTCCTTATAGGTTTCTTCTTGCAGCTTTTCCTAGAACTCTTTAGCAAGGGGGTAGAACATGGTCATCTGTACGAAACGAATCAAGAAGAGCACCAACATACTATAGCACCATGGACGCTGATGGCTGCCCTTTCTGCGCATGCTTTCTCAGATGGTATCATTCTCAATGACCCATCTGTACATCTACACCACCACCATGGTGCCAATACATTATTAATAGGTATCCTTCTACATAAAGTACCAGAATCTTTTGCCTTAGCAAGTATTCTTATCAAGCTTATCAGGAGTAGAACCAAGGTACTAATGTATTTGTTCATCTTCGCACTAGCTGCTCCCCTAGGGTTGCTGGGGAGTACCTACATCAGCCATCAACAATGGTTGCCAGCACAGTTCTCGCTGGCCTTGTGGGGCATTGTCAGTGGTAGCTTAGTCCATATCGCCACCACTATTTTCTTTGAGGCCAACCCAAGTCATCAACCCAACAATCTCAAGTTTATAGCAGGTTTAGCTGGTGCCGTATTGGGTGTTATTTGTGAGCTTTGGCTGTAACCATACGCAGCACTTCCTGTAGCTACTACCCGAAAGTAAGTCAGTAGTTTAGCTTATCCTGCTATCAAAAGTGAAAAAACATGACCCACCAAGATGCGCAGCAAGAAATTCAACGCTTAACAACACTGATCCAGAAGCACAATGTGCTATATTACCAACAAGGGCAACCTGAGATATCGGACTATGCGTTTGATCAGCTCTTAGAAAAACTTGCCAAACTCGAGAATCAATTTCCTACGTTACGCCTACCCGATTCTCCTACACAAAAGGTGGGAGAAGCCACCACCAAAAACTTTGTTTCGGTCAATCACCGCTACCCCATGCTGTCCTTAAGCAATACTTACTCAGAAGCGGAGATTTCTAGCTTTGCTCAAAGGCTCCAAAAGTCATTGCCAGGAGCTGTTATGGAGTTTTTCTGTGAGCTTAAGTTCGATGGAATTGCCATTAGTCTGCTGTATCAGGATGGAGCCTTAGTGCGCGTTGCTACCCGGGGCGATGGAGAAAAAGGGGATGATATTACCCAAAATGCACAGACCATTACAACCCTTCCTAGGCGTATCAAGGCAAAAGGTATACCTAAGGAATTTGAAGTACGGGGAGAAGTATTGATGACACGTCCCCACTTTGAGGAGCTGAATGCAACGCGGCTCATGCGTGGCGAAACTGTTTTGGCTAACCCTAGAAACACAACAGCCGGAACCCTAAAAATGATCGATCCAAGCTTGGTGGCGCAGCGCTTGCTTGATTTCTATCCCTATGCGCTTAGCACTGAGGATAAAATACTTACAACCCATGAAGAAGGAATCCACCTATTGGAGCAGTGGGGTTTTCATACTTCCCCTACTTACAAGAAGTGCCACAATATCGAAGAGGTCATGGCCTATATCAGTTACTGGGAGCAGAATAAACATACTTTGCCGATCGACATAGACGGTATTGTCATCAAGGTCAACAACTTGCAGCAACAAGACCAACTAGGGCACACAGCCAAAAGTCCACGGTGGGCTATTGCCTATAAATACCAACCGGAGCACGTAGCCACTACATTAGAAAGTGTAGGATACCAAGTGGGCAGGACAGGAGCTGTCACCCCGGTGGCCTATCTGAAGCCCGTCTTGCTGGCAGGAACAACGGTCAAGCGCGCTTCGTTATATAATGCCCAGGAAATAGCCCGGCTAGATTTGCACTTAGCGGATACGGTATTTATCGAAAAAGGAGGAGATATTATTCCTAAAGTCACCGCTGTAGAGGTCCAAAAGCGAAAACCAGGAAGCAAGCCCATTATCTTTCCTAGCCAATGTCCTGACTGCAATACTACGCTCGTTCAAGAAGAAGCGATCCACTACTGCCCTAATGCAAAGGCATGCCCCCCTCAGCTCACAGGCCGCATCAAGCACTTTGTGCACAGAAAGGCTATGCATATTGATTCGATAGGTAGCAGAACGATCGATTTGCTTTTCGAAGAAGGCCTGATACACACCCCAGCTGACCTCTATCGGCTTCGTTATCAAGACATTTATCCGCTAGAAGGATTCAAGGAGGTAGCTAGTAAAAATCTGCTCCGCGGTATTGCTGCGTCCAAACAGGTGCCTTTCACCAATGTTCTTTTTGCTTTGGGCATACGGCATGTAGGTAAAACCGTTGCCGAGAAGCTTGCACATCATTTTCAGCACATAGATGCCTTAAGGCAAGCTACCGTAGAAGAGATCGCCGAGGCACCTACAGTAGGTGAAAAAATTGCGCACAGTATCGTCACGTATTTCCAGGATGAAGAGAATCTGAAGCTGATTGAGACACTCCGGGAAGCGGGCTTACAGTTGTGTATAACAAAAGCACAAGAACCTACGGTAAGCCAACGCCTGACAGGTAAAACTTTGGTAGTTTCTGGCACCTTCCAACGCCTAACCCGAGCAGCTTTGCAAACACAGATAAGAAAGAACGGCGGACGATTGCTAACAGCTATATCTAAAAATGTAGACTACTTTGTAGTAGGCAAGAAGGCAGGGGCTACTAAATTAGCGCGTGCACAAGAACTAAAGATTCCAGTGCTTTCTGAAGAAGAAATCATCACTATGATAGGACTGTGATGCCGTGGATCAAACAAAAAATACTGGCACGCTACACTAAAAGCATTACCTACGCCAGCCGTGTAGTGCGTACGAATGTGGGTTTTCAACACGCCCAATGTGTGGGTATATTATATAGCGCTGACAACCCCCAAAAACACAAAGTGGTTAGCCACTTAGCGAGGAAGTTAAAGCAAATGGGGAAAAAAGTGACTGGATTATGCTACACAACCGCGCCTATACAGGAGGTAGCTAATACTTTTTCGACGATTACCCATCGTGATATACAACTTTGGGGAGCCATTACTCACCACAAAGCGCAAACTTTTATCGATACTTCTTTTGATTACCTATTCCAGGTAGATATGGTAGGCCATGCGGTAATCGACTACCTCTTGGCTAGATCAAAAGCCAAGTGTCGGGTGGGCTACTATGACACGGCACGAACAAGTCTTTTCGAGATAATGGTTGACTTCGATGAGCAGCCCGACAGTAACAACATTGATATACTGACAGCACAGATGGTATACTATGCTCAGCTACTAAACGTATGAGGATGAACAAGATGACAGGTACTGGCGTAGCACTGGTCACACCACTAGATAAAAAGCTAAACGTCGACTTCCAGGGTCTGAAAAAGCTTTTGCAACACATTGCGCATAGCAAAGTCCACTATCTCGTAGTGCATGGGACCACCGGTGAAGCAGCTACAACAACGCCGGAGGAAAAAAGTGCTATCCTGTCTTTTGTGCAAATGCACAATGTCAACAACTTACCTGTCGTCTATGGTATAGGGGGCAACAACACACAGGAAGTCATCGATACGATCAAGAATACGCATCTCGACGGAGTCGATGCCGTGCTTTCAGCAAGCCCTTGTTACAACAAACCTTCACAAGAAGGACTCTATCAGCATTACCAAGCCATAGCGGAGGCATGTCCTGTACCCATTCTACTCTACAACATCCCTGCTAGGACAGGTACCAATATGACGTCAGCAACGACCTTACGACTCAGTAAGCACCCCAACATCATCGGGATCAAAGAAGCTTCAGGCGACTTATTGCAGTGCATGGAAATTGCTCAAGGCAAAGACAATGACTTTGTAATCATCTCAGGAGAGGATATACTCACATTGCCCATGATAGCTATAGGAGCGGTGGGAGTCATCAGTACTATTGCCAATGCCTTTCCTGAAACTATGAACCGTATGGTCGACGCAGCATTGGCAGGTAATAATGTAGCAGCCCGACGCCATACCTGGGCTTTGCTTCCCATAGCTAAGCTTATTGGTCTGGCAGGCAATCCTGTGGGCACCAAACAGCTGTTGGCTGTGCTAGGCATTTGCCAAAATTACGTCAGGTTACCGCTAGTCACAGCACCTTCATCGCTAGTCCAAGAGATAAAGACTATTACGCAACAGCAAAACATTGAGTAAAAAAGGGAAGCAACAAACAGCTTCCCTTTGCTGAAATTAAAGCTTGTGGTAGTAAAATTATCCTTACTACTTACTAGCTTTATTTTTCATATCCTGGACGTCCGTCCTGATTTCTTGTGCCCAAACCTTAAGGTCTTGCATTCCCTTCCTAACGCGCGTACCTGCAGCACTATTGCCTTTTTCATAAAACTTCATGAAGTCGTCCTCCATACCGAGAATTAACTGCTTTAATTTTTCGTAATGATTCATAAGATAGTTTTTTATTGAATTTCATCCACGCGTACCAATATAGTCAAAATGTCTGTTATAGCAACAAGAAATAGCTATTGCGTTAATGATTCGGCAACAGACACATTCCTAAGGCCCAATGAGAGCACCTCTAAACGCCTGCGATGACTACCTAGATGGGCCAAACTATCCCATTTTTAAGACAAAAACCATGCTAAGCCACTTTGAGTATGGGTAGTTTTGACTTATTAAGCTTTTCGATAACATAGGCCTTATCTAATACTACTTTTTTCGTCTTCTTTTGAGACGGAATTTCAAACATGAGGTCCATGACAATCGCTTCACATATAGAGCGTAGGCCTCTAGCCCCCAGCTTAAGATCCAGTGCCTTTTGTACAATGTAGTCTATTGTATCTTCTGTAAACTTCAGCTTTACTCCCTCCATCTCGAACAGCTTTTTGTATTGCTTGGTCAAGGCATTTTTGGGTTCCGTGAGGATCTTCCCTAAGGCAGCTGCATCTAGAGGGTTTAAATAGCCGATAATGGGTAGCCTACCCAGAAGTTCCGGAATCAATCCATAAGCTTTCAGGTCAGGCGCTGCAATATGGGGCAACAGTCTATTTTCCTTAATACGCTCCTCTTGGGTGCTAGCTGTAGTAAACCCGAGCTGCTTTGTGTTGAGTCTTTTACCAATGATCTTTTCAATGCCACCAAAGGCTCCACCACATATAAACAAGATGTTTTCGGTGTTTACTTGAATCATCTTTTGGTCAGGATGTTTCCGGCCCCCTTGGGGAGGGACATTGACAATAGTCCCTTCTAACAATTTCAGTAATGCTTGTTGTACTCCTTCTCCGCTAACATCGCGGGTAATAGAAGGGTTGTCGCCTTTCCGAGCAATCTTGTCAATCTCGTCTATATAGATGATGCCCCTCTCTGCAGCGGCTACATCATAATTAGCAGCTTGTAAAAGTCGCGTAAGAATGCTCTCCACATCTTCGCCTACATAGCCAGCTTCGGTGAGTACCGTGGCATCTACGATACAAAATGGCACTTGAAGGATGTTTCGCGCTAGTGTACGGGCCAGGTAGGTCTTGCCGGTCCCTGTTTCTCCTACTAGAACAATATTCGCCTTCTCTATCAGCACATCATCCTCTTCTGTGGGTTGTGTTATTCTCTTATAGTGATTGTAAACAGCTACTGAGAGAACCTTCTTGGCTTCATCTTGGCCTATGACGTATTGGTCTAGATGGGCTTTGATCTCTTTGGGGGGCATGCGTCTGAAATTCTTCAGTTGGTCATGAGATTCTTTTTTCTCTTTATCAACCAATAGGATAGCTTGTTCTACGCATTTATCGCATATGTGTGCAGCATGGCCAGAAATCATCATGACCACCGCATCGTTACTTCGTCTGCAAAAAGAGCAGTAGAGTGGTTCCATACCTTACATCTGTTGTTTTTTTTCTAAGACCTCATCTATGATTCCATACTCTCTTGCTTGTGTTGAGCGCATCCAAAAATCCCTGTCGGCATCTTTTTCTATAGTCTTGGGGGATTTACCCGTGTGATTAGCAAGAATATGGTATAAATCTTTCTTGATCTCGATCATTTGCTTGATAGTAATCTCCATATCCGAAGCTTGACCTTGCGCTCCTCCCAAAGGCTGATGAATCATAATTCTTGCATGAGGTAGCGCAGCGCGTTTCCCGGGTGCCCCTCCTGCCAACAGAACAGCACCCATAGAAGCTGCCAAGCCCGTACAAATGGTAGCCACATGGGGCGTAACATACTGCATTGTGTCGTAGATTCCTAGCCCGGGGTATACGGCACCACCTGGACTGTTGATATAGAGGAGAATGTCTTTGTTAGGCTCTGTAGATTCTAAAAAGAGCAGCTGAGCAATAATGATATTGGCAATACGGTCGTCTACTTGCATGCCTAAGAAGATAATCCGGTCCATGATGAGTCTAGAGAAAACGTCGATCTCTCTAAAGTTGGTGGGGCGCTCTTCGATCACCGATCGGGTCATATTTTCAACTTGTTCTACATAGCGATCCACATGTATACTGCTTATCTTCTGATCTTTTACAGCGTAATCCTTAAATCCTTTTCTATCGAGCATGTACTTTGACTTTGATGAGAGATCATTCCAGTATTACATCCGGGTTCGGATAGACGATACTATTTCGATACAAGCTTATCAAATTCTTCGGAATTTATCTCCTGTGTGGTGATTGCTATTTCTCCTTTGATAAAGTTAAGGACTTTATGCATATATACACTGTCATACATCTTATTATAGTGCTCGCCATTATCCTTCTGCGTAAAGTCTTGAATCATCTGCAGCACATCCACTTCAGACAGCTGTTGCGCTGTTGCATCACCCTCGAAGGAGACTTGAATATAGTGCCGAATTTCGTCTACTACCTCCTCATGTGTTACCTGAATATTATGCGTTTTGCCAAGTTCTCTTACTAATAACAGCCACCGAAGCTGCTTGGCATATTGTGCATCATACATGGCTACTTGCGCTTCGGTCACTTCATTTTCACCCTGAAGCCAGTATTTTATAAAGTCCTCCGGAAGAACTATCGCTGCTCTCTTGAGGAGTGTTGTTTGTATAGACTGATTTAAATAGGCGTCAGCTTCTTGTTGTTTATGCTTTAAAAGCCTTATTTTCAGCTTTTCTCTAAAGTCTTGCGTAGAGTTGGCAACCCCTTGGTTCAGTATTTTATCAAAAAGCCCTTGGTCTACAGCAGCGAGAGACAGCCTATGTATTCTCTCCACCGCAAACGTAACGGTTCCGCCTAGCTTTAGCATAGCTTCGCTCACCTTTTCCGGGACTCCCGGCAACTTTACAATTTCTGGGAGTGCCTGCTTGACGTCCAACGAAACTTTGTCTTTCGGATGGAGGTTAGTAAACATTTTACGCGCCTCGTCCGGCAATTTTTCAATAGTAACCCGGGTTCTTACCCTAAAGTCCTGCGTAGGATAATGTAGCTCTCCATAAATGACATCAACATCAGTGCTTTTGTCTACTAGCTCTACCTTGCCATGCACCTGACGTAGCTGTGCAACCAGGGCATCTACCATCTGCTCCGTTACGTGACTAATCTTATGTGCTGTTACTCGGATATCCTTAGAGAGTTCACAAGTAAATGGAGGTACTATGCCAACCAGGTACTCAAGTTCAAAATCACGCTGATGCTCCCAATCAATGACCTCTATTTTTTCGAGTACAGGTATAGGGGCTCCCAATATCTGAATCTCATACTCCTTCAAGTACTGAGCCAAAGACTCAGCAAATAAGCTATTAACCTCGTCCATAAGAATAGAACGACCATACATCTTCTGGATAACTGCTTCAGGAACGCTTCCAGACCTAAATCCCTTTATTTTAGCTTTTTCACTATGCTCTTTGACGCGCTTCGATACACGATCTCGATAATCAGACGCTTCCATTTGTATAGTAATAGAAGCCTCAGTCGCACTGTTTTTATGGAATAAAATTTGCATTTCGGGGACTTATTAAATGGACTGGCAATCTGTCTGCCCAAGCAAGTATATTTAGACTATAGCAAATAGGATGACGCAGTTTACTGAATGTGCTATATACAAAGCAGACTGTCAAAGAAAAAATGAGAGTGTAGGACCATAGTTATGCACTAGTTAAGCTGCACCCAGCTTCATTGGGAAAACAGTCAATCAGCAAAAACCATGTGCGGATGAAGGGACTCGAACCCCCATGCCTTGCGGCGCTAGATCCTAAGTCTAGTGCGTCTACCAATTCCGCCACATCCGCAAATAGGATCCCAAATTTACACTTAAAATATTTGGCATTGCTAATTTTTAATCGATAGTTTGCTACAGAGCAACTGCAGCGAGCATTTGATCAATGAAATCATCGATGTAGAACGCTACCTTTTTAGCAATGCCAAATATTTTATTTACAGAAAAAAGCATTTCTTACGACACGTGGTTTAGACAATCCCATGCATTGTAAGACAATGCGAGGCCATAGTCAAATACTTACTCCTTGCCTAAATAACGGTAATACCATGCCTAAAAAGCTATACGAGAAAACATCCGAAGCAGAAGTATCGGTGTACAGAGAAGCGTTGAAGAAATATCTCAATTTGATGCAACTTGCTAAATCCATCATACAGCCCGAAGATCGCCTAAAGCTGAAAAAAGCTTTTCACTTTGCAATAGCAGCTGACAAGAGAAATCGATATTGGGAAGAGGGGGCCAGTACCTTGCGAGCGCTGGATATAGCCTGGATCGTGGCCAACGATATCGGCTTGGGGGTTGTCTCTATTATTTGTGCGCTATTATATGATTTGGTAGAGGAAATAACACTTGAGGAAATTAAAAAAACATTTGGTACGCAAGTAGCACAAACTATCGATAGGCTTGTCAAGCTAGAATCTATCGCACAGTTCAAGGAAATAAGAAATACGGAAAATTCCGAAGCTTTAGTATTAGCACTGACACAAGACCCCAAGGTCGTGTTATTAAAAATGGCAGAAAAACTGCAAAAGATGCGCACGCTAGATCGGTTGTCCTATACACAGCAAGCAAGTATTGCTTCACATGCTAGGTACATCTACGTACCTATTGCGCATAGGCTGGGGCTACATGCTATCAAAGCAGAGCTCGAAGACCTGCACTTCAAGTTTGTCAATCCGGTAGAATATCATACCCTCATAGAGCAGCTCAAGGATACGAGGCATGTGAGAGAACGATTCATCAAAAGATTTGAAGAACCGATTCAGGAGGAACTAGGAAAAAAAGAGCTTCCCTGTATTATTAAAACACGAATTAAATCCTTAACCTCTATTCGAAACAAAATGAGCGTGACAGGGCTACCCCTAGAACAAGTTTATGATATTTTTGCTATCCGGATTGTCCTTAACGCTCCCGAACCTCAAGCCAAGCTAAGCTGCTGGCAAGCTTACGAGATCGTAACCAATCTTTACAAGCCTCATCCTACTAAATTTAGAAACTGGTTAAGCTATCCAAGGCCCAGCGGCTATCAGGCGCTGCATGCCACTGTCATGAGCCGTGACGGCGTGTGGGTAGAAGTGCAAATTCGTACTAAAAATATGGATAGCATAGCTGAGAACGGGCGCGCAGCGCATTGGAGGTATAAAGAAGTTAAAAATATGGAGCATATATCGGGTCTAAATACCTGGCTCAATCAAATAAGGGCTGCACTGGAGCAAGAGTCAAAGAGTTCAGCCAGACTGACTCATGTTACCGACCCTAGTCCTCAAATGAAAAAAATGGAAGTGTTCACAAGTACAGGTCAAGTAGTGACCTTACCAATAGGTGCTACAGTGCTAGACTGCGCTTTTGCACTGAATACAAGACTCGGAATGGGATGCGCGGGGGCTCAAGTCAACAATAAGCTAGTAGCCCACGGCCATACCCTCTGTCATGGAGATCAAGTCAAAATCATTACTAATAGGAGATCCAAGGCCTTAGAAGACTTGCTGGAATATACAGTGACCCGCAAGGCACACAATGTCATCACAAAGTTTCTGCAACGAGATAGGAGAATAAAAGTTACCAAGGGACAGCAACTTATACGAGCCCAATTTTGTCAATCTCGCACAGTGTTATCGTATGAAGAATATCTAGAGCAACTACTTGTATACTTGGATGAAGAAAAAGTAGAGAGCCTTTGTTATAAACTAGGCGAAGGAAGCATAGCACTCAGGCAAATACAAGCCTTGCCCTCCATGTTTTTTAAACCGCAAGAATATAGGCTACCGCGCATAGCACTTAGTCCCTGGATACAGGACTTCGATAACTAAGTAGTTGACCCCTAAGAAGGGCTAAATTCACTGTGTAGGACGCGTATAGGCCTACTTTTTATCTAAATTGTTGAGCCTTAACAACTCACTTCCAAGCACAGTACTCAGCGAAGTATACGTGATTTGCCCTCGCCGGGCGGGCGTTCCTTTTTGTCTACCACACAAAAAGGAACCGAAAAAAGTCACCGCTCAGGGAAACGGCCTACCTTGGCTTGCTCTTAGGCGCAGACGAGCCAAACTCGCACACCGAAGG